>CAYTPB010000152.1:0-1501 GCA_964439785.1 uncultured Gammaproteobacteria bacterium | reverse complement strand
GGCGGAAACTTGGCATAAATCGGCAGATAATCAAAAATACTGATCGTTAATTCCTTCGTCCAATTTTTGCCGCTAAACCTGTCATTATCGGAAATGTTATACCAGGTCTTAGGCTGGAAAAAGGAAGCGTGAAGTAAAATCACGGCTATTACCGACACTCCTCCTAAAACATAGGCTAATTTCTTTTTTCCTAAGTATTTCTCAATCAAATATATGCCAATAGCCGGCAGTATTGCCAAAAGAAAAATACTGTCCGTCAAAAACCTCCAGGGAAACTGAAGATAGGCAAACTGGGGGATCATCTTCCAGATAAACATGCTCCTCTCATGCGTCAAAAACAAAACCACCACCGACAAAAATCCCAGGACAAAACTTAAAATTGACATCTGCCGGCTCTTCTTAAAGGTCAAAAAGGCAACCGCAAGCGATATCACTGAAACTATCCACTGGATTATTCCGGTGGAAAGCGACAAATCATCTATCGGCCCCAAGACCGATGAGCCGTACCCCCACTGATTGGAAAAAAAGAGTTCCTTTAAGGTGACAAAGTGTTGCTCATAGCCAAAGTATCCCCCCAAAAGAGTTTCCAGATGGGCGTACTTTTGCTCAAATAAAACCGGTATAGTATAAAATCCGGCCAATATGAGTCCCAGCAAAAATCCCATAACTACCTTAAAAAAGTACTTCCATTTTTTCTCCACATAAATCAATGAAATTCCCCAAATCCCCGCCAGGGGCAAAAAGATAAACGACATTAAGCTATGGGTAATTAGTAAAAACCCGACACTTACTCCAGTCAGGGCAATGTAGCGTTTCCGCCCCGTCCTAACCAGCTTTAAAATCATCCAGAAAATCAGGGGGAAAATTGCCAGCGACCAAAATTCATTCATGTCTCCCCTGACATAAACTTCGAGCGCCTTATACGGGGTATATGAATAAAGCAGTGCTCCAAAAAAAGCCGAGGACTCATTGAGCAAATCCTTCAGGAAATAAAACATCAAAAGGGTGGATAAAATATAGCCCAAAATAAACATCACCTTAACGGTGTCAATATATTGGACATTTGCTAAGTGGATCAACCCGGCCAGATAGTAAACGCTTGGGCCATAATAATTAAATTCGGGATAACCATATGAATAACCCATATCCGGCACCCAGCGGCAGGGGATCTGGAAATCCTGGAAACATTTAGTCATCTCATAAACCCTAAAATCCTGCAGGTCATCCTGCATAAAAAAATATCCCGGCCGGATTAGCGAATAAAAAGTTGGTAAGGTCAGCAAAATTAAAACTACCGGAATTAAAATATTTTTATGTTTAAGGAAAAACTTTTTCATAGTTGCATAATCTTCCTTAGCGTTGTGGCCAGAGTTGTGCTCATGGGACAATCTCAAAAAGCTCCAGTGGGTTTTGCCCGGTGGCTTTTAGAAAGCCTTCAATTAATTTAATATGCGGATTTTTAGTATCCCAAAATCTCGATTGATTTACAACCAAGTAAGCC
>CAYTPB010000151.1:0-1539 GCA_964439785.1 uncultured Gammaproteobacteria bacterium | reverse complement strand
TTGGGTAATAGCAGATGGCTGCTACTTTATTTCTAAAATCTTAACTTTATAGGCAGCTAACGGGGTTTTGACTTCCCTCTCCTCGCCAATTTTGGCGCCAATCAAAACCGAGCCGACCGGGGACTCATTAGAAATCTTTTTTTCTTTGGGATTGGCTTCAACCCTGCCCACAATAGTAAAAAAGTCTGTTTGTCCGCCAATCTGGACTTTTACCGTGGAACCAATCACCACATCGCTTGAAATACCGCTTTGCGACTCAATCACGGCAGCATCCCGGATAGTCCTGTCTAAAGCGGTAATCCGGTTCTCCACCAAAGCCTGTTCGTCTAACGCCGCCTCAAACTCGGCATTCTCCTGCTCATTCCCCAGCTCCCTGGCCATCTGGATCCTTTGGGCAATCTCCTGTCTTTTGATGGTCTTTAAGAAACCGGACTCCGCCTTTAGCTCAGCTAAAGCTGAAGCGGTTAAATAAATCTTCTTTTTTTCTGAACCAAGTTTTAAATTTCTGGCCATTAAAGGTCTTTTCGGTTTAAAAATTGCCTTATTTTAGTTAAACTTTCGTCCGGTTGTCAACACACAACTTACGCCGCTATTAAAGTCCAAATAACCAGTTGTAATCATGCAGGAAAAGGATAATAAACAGAATCAGCAGGCTGAAAACTCCCGCCACCGCATCCTTAACCCAGGGGCCGTGTTTTAAATCTTTCCTGTATCTTATGACCAGATAAAAGAAAGCAAACAGGTAGCTCAACTGGAAAAAGAGCGAAATCATATGCCAGTATGAGACAAAATCCCACTGGAAGGGCTTGGGCATTGACCAATTAATTAAACCCAACCTCCCCTGCATATAATGCATAAGGAAGTCTGTCAAAGCCCCAAAACCAAAGACCCCCAAAAAAGGCAACCTTTTTGCGTCCTTCGGCAGCTGCAGGAAAACAAAAATGATCAGCATGTTGGTAACCGGTAAAATCAAAACATCCCCGATGACACCGGTCTGGTAATCAAAAAGGGTTTTAACCCCCGCAAAAACTTGCGGGTTAATTGACGTCTGGTAGAGGTAATAAAAAAGCTGGACAAACCAGTTAAAGATCAAACTGATAATAATTACCAGGGCCAGGTATAAAGGCAGCGGGTGTTTATGCACTATTTCATACTATCATACACAACCAGCCAGTTGGTGGAGATTTCATGCTGGGCCTCTGAAAGGGAAATTTTGCCCGAGCAAACCTCTCCATGAAGATAATTTTCCACCATATCCTTCTCATGGAAACCCGGTTTAGGGGAGGCTGACTCGGGCCAAAGGTTGGAAATGTCATTTGATCCCCCAAGCTCCAAACTTATCAGATGGTCAACCTCATATTCTCCTGTTTTATGGGAAACAATTCTGTATTCCTTATAAACCTGGGCCTTCTCCTTAACCGGCACATCCCTGACCGACTTGGCATAACCGGAAACACAGATTTGATCTTTGGTGACGTTGGGGAAAACTGCCCCTGGGGTGCACTCCGAATCCGGCAACGGCCCGTTAACATGGCAGTC
>CAYTPB010000150.1:0-1545 GCA_964439785.1 uncultured Gammaproteobacteria bacterium | reverse complement strand
TACATTTGACTTTTTAGTTGAAATAACCTATAATACGCAATAGATCCTGGAGTATGACCCCTCATACCCCAGGATTTTTTTGCCCCGACAATATCGGGACTTATGATAAAGAAAACCCTAATATTTTCTTTCGCCCTCTTGATTCCCCTTCTCTTCAGCGGAAATAAAGCCCAGGCCGAAATGGCTAAGCCGCAAATTCCGACCCAGGAGATGGAGATCGTAGCCAAACCTCTCGACCCGAGAGCGGAAATCCTGCACGATTATTTAGCCCAATATAACTCGCCTTTAACCGATCATGCCGCCGATTTTGTGGAGGCAGCCGATACCTATGGAGTGGACTGGAAGCTGGTCCCGGCTATTGCCGGTGTTGAGTCAACCTTCGGTAAGGATATTCCCGGAGGATATAACGGCTGGGGCTGGGGAGTTTATGGCAACCAGGCTATTTACTTTAATTCCTGGAGGGACGGTATTTTTACCGTGACCGCGGGCTTAAAGGATAACTACATCAGCAAGGGGATAACCGATCCTTATTCAATTAACAGGACTTACGCTGCCTCACCCGCCTGGGGAGCCCATGTGTCTTACTTTTTAGCAGATATAAATAAGTTTGCCCAAAACTATCCTAAAGAAAACACCTTAAAAGTGGGCTTGGATTATTACTTGTCAACCGACAAGGCTATTAAAACTGCTATCCAACCGATGACGCCGGATACCCAGCTGGCGGTTTTAAACATCAACCCTATCCTAAATCCTTAAAAATTAGGATACAATAATCCAAATGCTTAAGACTTCCTTGGCAATCTTAACAGGCAAAATAATTTTTGCCCTGACCAGGCTGTTTAAGATCGGCGGAGGCAGCGCCGCTCCCGGTCTTTATGCCCTAAAGATTGAGCCTGAATTAATCCAGAAACTATCTTCCGGAATATCCAAAAATATAGTCATAACAGGCACAAACGGCAAAACCACCACCGCCAGATTACTGTCCCATTTTTTAATCTCCCGGAACTTAAAGATTATCAGGAATTCGACCGGATCAAACCTGGAGCGGGGAATTGCTTCCAGCTTAATCGCTAAAGCTACCTTTTTTGGGGGAATAAAGGATGCGGACTTAGGGATCTGGGAGCTGGATGAGGCGGCTTTTAATAAGGCAGTCTTTAAAATTAAGCCCCAGATTATTGTCTTTTTGAACGCCTTCAGGGATCAGCTGGACCGCTACGGCGAGGTTGATGCGGTGACTAATAACTGGAAGGAAACTATTAATAAAATAAACTGGGACTGCGCCATCTTAGCCAACGGCGGAGATACAAACACAGCCTGGATCACCCATTTTCGGGAGAAGAATGTTTATGGTTTCAGGGTTTTGGGGCATATGGTAGTGGATGAGTCGACTAAGGAAATAAAGACTTCCCAAAAAAGCGATTTCAGCGCCAAAGTTACTAAAAATAAGGGGTTGGATGGAACAGAGCTGGCTTTAAATTTTCAGGGGAAAGAAGAGAAAATAAAATTTGATCTTATTTTCTCTTCTTTCCCCTGAAAATTTAAAGC
>CAYTPB010000149.1:0-1560 GCA_964439785.1 uncultured Gammaproteobacteria bacterium | reverse complement strand
CTTAAAGAAAGCTACCCAAAAGGAATCATACAGGCAGACCCAAGGGGAAAATTCCCGAAAATTTTGGAATAGACCTCATTATGTCGAAAAAAGGCAGAATACATTAGATCAAAGAGCAGTCAGAGTAGCCCAGTTTGCCTTTGGAAAATTAACAGAACTGAGGGATTCAGCAGAGGGAAACAACGGATTTAGATATGCAAGACTGAACAAAGTAGTAAAACGTTATGCAAACGAGCCTTTCCTTGCTTTAGATGTACCCGAGGTAGACGAAAAAATTTTTGCCGCCTTATCTACCGAATGCCGCCATTTGAGCCGGGCAATTCAACGCGGCATCAAATCATGCAAAAGAATTCAATCAAAACTGAAACTTAAATTTGACGACTTTGATTTAAGTATTTGGCAATACGCCACCCAAAACCTGGTACTAGGAGATGTTATTTCAAATAATCTTATGACAGATGAAGACGTCAAGAGACTTTGGGAGTATTTTGAAGAAAACAAACTTGAAGCAAAACCCAGCCCTGAACTGATGAATGAGTTTTCAATTGCGGTGGCTAAAGTGGTGTAAAGACTGTGAATTAAGGTGTGAAACCAGCCTTTTTATCTCACTCTCAGTAATCTGGACCCGGCCGTGGTCTAAAAGCTTCCTAAAATCAGGCTGGCCAACCGGCTCGCCATATACAGTAAATAGCGTTCCCGCCACCGTCTTACACTGTTCCAAAAGCGGCCTCTCGCATGGTTTAACCAAATCTATACCCATCCCCGCATAGTTTGGTTTTTCGGTAACTGTATCCCCCTCAAAATCATGGACCGTTTTAATCTGGACCCTCCACTCCTCTCCAATGTTCCTTTTTTGGAGAGTCTCAATAGTGTCAGTTTCTAAAATAGGAACTCTTCCTCTGTTTAAAACTCTACCTTTACAAAAACACTCATCTACCCTTTGGGCTGTCGGGTCGTTCCAAAAATTCCTCCCTGTCTCCCGGACAAACATCAGCCTGGTTGCTAAAAATCTCTGGGGACAGCTCATTCCCGGCCCGCCAAAATCATAAAAGTCCGGATTAACCGGGGCGCCGTGCTGGTTCACCATAATATTATCAAATTCATCAGTTACCTCGCGGGGAGTATAGTGCGACCAGCCCCACTGGCCGATAAAATCAGGATCCAGGCTAACTAAACTAACCCATAATTTCTCATCAAATCCCGGTTTCTTGGGGTCTATTAAAATGATATTTTCCTGAGACAACCCCAAAACTGCCGCTCTTTTTCTGCCTTCAAAATTATCCGGGCTTGTAATAACGTAGCCAAGATCGGTTCTTGGCAGATGTCCATACTGCGTCGGTCCCTGGGTTGCTTCCTTGACCGCCTTAAAAGTAAAGCCGCTGTCAGATATTAAAGCTACCGCTATTTGCTTTTCGATGTTGTAAATCACTTTTTGACGCTGTGCCCGCCGAATTTGCCCCGCTGGGCGGAAACCACTTTGGCCCTAAAATCATCCGAATCGGCGCTGGAGTCTTTTCTTACCTTTAACGAGACCTCAATCACTTTTGCATCAACACCAAG
>CAYTPB010000148.1:0-1571 GCA_964439785.1 uncultured Gammaproteobacteria bacterium | reverse complement strand
TATGTCCCGGGTCGACCCGCCTTGCTGGACAATCGCCCCAATCCCATACTTGGCAGCCAGTTTTACCGAATCAGCAAACGGGAAAAAGCTGTCGCTGGCCAAAACCCCGCCTCTGGCATGCTCATCTGCCTGCTTTAAGGCTATCTCGGTTGAATTAACCCTGGAGGTTTGCCCGGCACCGATCCCTCTGGTCATCGGTATGTCTTTATCAACCACAATCACCGTATTGGATTTAATCCTGGAGATAAATTTCCAGGCTATTTTCATCTGAGCCAACAGTTCCGGTGCCGGCTGGACGTCCGTCTTAACCTCCCACGAAGGAAAACTCCTCTCGTGGTCATCATCCCAATCCTGGACTATAAACCCGCCGTCAAAAAACCTGATGTGGTTTGGGTTGGACCTGGCTGCCGGGATATCTCCAAAAGTGAAAATACCAATGTTATCAGCCTTCCTTGTAGTCTGTATTAAATCCCTGGCCTCTTCCGTAATATCGGGAGCCGCTACAATATCCATCTGGACCCGGTCAGACTGTTTGAACCTGGCTAAAGCCTCGGCCGCATCCATCTCCAGCCTTTTATTAACCACTACAATTCCGCCAAAAGCCGACACCGGGTCAGCCTCGATTGCCCGGGCCATGGCTTGGACAACATTTTCTCCCAAAGCTATTCCAGACGGGCTGTTATGTTTAATTACAACCGCCGCCGGCTCATCAAATATCCGAACCGATTCCAGACCGGCCGCAATGTCGGTAAAATTAACATAAGAAAGCCCCTTAAACCCAAGATTTTTTAAGTTTTTAAGAGGGGAATCTGTATCGGGGAAAAAATAGGGAGCTACCTTTTGATGGGGATTTTCTCCGTATCTAAGCCCAAAACCAGCCTTTTGGCCTGCCAGGGTAACCTCATCCGGAAAATTATTGCTCAGTCTTTCCATTGCCATTTTTATAATATAGGCCCTACCATAAAGTCAACCCTCAAATACTTTCCAGGTATTTCCTCATCCTTTCCCAAGCCTTCCTCCTGTGGGAAATCTTATTTTTCTCAGCTTCGGTTAATTGGGCAAAGGATTTTTTAAAACCCTTTGGAATAAAAATCGGATCCCAGCCAAAACCCGATTTTCCCAAAACTCTCTCCGATATTCTACCCTCCACCTCTCCTGTCACAAGCTTCATCCTTTTTCCGTCATAAAAAGCTGCACTGCACTCGGCGGTGGCCTTTCTGTTTTTCTCCCCCCTTAAAATTTTGGCAATCCCCGATGGTCCAAGTTCTTCCACAAACCACTTAATTAAAGCGCCCGGCAAATTATTCCAGGCTGAAAAATATAAAGATACGTCCTCCACCAAAACCGGCAGCTTTAAGATTTTATATGCCTCTTCCGCCTTTTCTTTTATCACCTCAGCTCCTTTAACAGCCTGAACCTCCTTCAGATCCAGCTTCCTGTGATCAACCAAAAATTTATCCCCCAAAATAGACTGGACCTCCTCCACCTTATTTAAATTCCCGGTCACAAAAATAACTCTTTTCAACTCAATCCTCTCATCCTAATCTTCTTGAAAATTTTTTCAACTAACT
>CAYTPB010000147.1:0-1586 GCA_964439785.1 uncultured Gammaproteobacteria bacterium | reverse complement strand
CCTTTGGGCGGCTCGAGAAAGGGGAGAGGGAGGACCGTTTTTAACATTTTATTTGTCTTTTTGCTGACCGGTTTCTGGCATGGTGCGGCCTGGCACTTTATCTTCTGGGGGTTCTATTATGGAGTTTTCTTAAGCCTGGAATATTTATTTTTAAGAAAAATTCTGGAAAAAGTCTGGACACCCCTGGCCCATATTTATGCCCTGTTGGTGATTGTGGTAGGCTGGCTCTTTTTCAGGGTGGACAACCTAAGCTATGCTGTTCGGGTTTGTCAAAAACCCCTCCCCGATATTTTTCCCGGGCTTTTTTATCACTCCCCAGATAGCCGCCATTTTTGCAGTTGCCGCCCTGGCCTCAACTCCGCTGGTGCCGTTTTTGGTAAAAAGAATTAAGGCAAATTTTGGCGTTCCGTTTTTCAGGGCGGCTTTTATGGGCCTGGTGCTTTTTTATTCCATCCTCCTTTTAGCTTCCGATACCTATAATCCGTTTATTTACTTTAGATTTTAATGAACAAACTGGCCGTTAAACTGGAAATAATAATTTTTTTGGCAATGATCTGCTTACCCATGGTTGGGCACTACTATGGCTGGGACAGCACCCAAAGATTAGTGGAGAACAGGACCCTGGCCCAAAAACCAAAGTTTAATCTGGCGGACATAAGCAACTTTTTCACCGACTTAAAACTTTATTACAACGATAACTTCGGTTTCAGGACCCAGCTGGTCAGCCTGGGCAGGAATTTACAGCTGGATGTTTTTAAAACCGCACCGGAGAATTCAGGCGTCTCGATCGGCCGGGAGGACGGCTGGCTGTTTTACACCGCGAACATGGTCGATAATTTAAACGGCGATCCCTTCTCCGATTCCGAACTGTCGCAAATTAAAATTAATCTGGAAAAGATGCAAAGCTACTTTTCCTCAAAAGGCGCCAGGTTTTATTTTATGGTTGCCCCCAATGCCCAAAGCATTTATCCGGAGTACCTGCCCGACAACATAAAAAAGGTCAGGCCTGATTCGCGCTTAGACCAGCTCACCTCCTACCTCCAGAGGACTCATTCCGGTGTGGATTTTATTAATCCAAAGAGCGATTTAATCAAAGTCAAACCAATGGGTCAGCTTTACTATAAAACCGACACCCACTGGAACGGTTTGGGAGCTTTTGTGGCCTATTCGAGCCTGATGTCGCACATTAAAAAAGATTTCCCCGGTCTCAAAGTTTTATCCCTAAATGACTTTACCGCCTCAAACCAAAAAAGCCCCAGGAATGATCTGGAGATTATGTTGGGGACGCCCAATCATTTCCAGGATATTGATCCGGTTCTAACTCCCAAATCCGCCCCTTTAGCCAAAGATTTAACTCCGGGCTGTAAGGACCCTTATGTTAAATGCGCCGAGGTTATAAAAAAGGTTGACAACCCAAACTTTCCCAAAATGGTTGCCTTCAGGGATTCATTTTTTACCGCGGTCATCCCATACCTTTCCGAAAGCTTCCGCAGGTCCCGCTACATCTGGCAGGTCACACCGCTATCAACCAAGGTAGTGGACGAAGAAAAACCCGACATTGTGATTTATGAGGTGACCGAAAGGGA
>CAYTPB010000146.1:0-1587 GCA_964439785.1 uncultured Gammaproteobacteria bacterium | reverse complement strand
CTATTAAATGATGATGTTTGTGGGGTTTGAGCTGAGCCAGCTGAACTGCTGGTGTTGCAGTGGGCAGTTACCGAATTGGTGGTCCCGGCTCCGTTATTTTCTATGGAAATGCTGGTCCCCGGGCAAGGTGATCCGGCCGGCTCCGGTGTCGGGGTAGGGGTGGCGGTTGGTGTTGGAGTAGCAGTGGGGGTAGCTGTTGGTATAGGTGTTGGAGTAGGAGTTGAAGTGGCTGTAGCTGTGGCAGTTGGAGATTCAGCCGGGCCGCCGTTGCCCGTAAACTCGGCCTGGACGCTTTTAAAGGAAACAAAGCCTAAAAAGATCGCTAAAACCAGGGCGAAAACAAGGTTCTTTCCTAAAAAATTTTTAAAGGATTTGGCTTGTGAAAAAATGGAATCTGGGGCAGACTTTTCCATAACCTGACAATTATATCACCGTCTGCAACCGCCAAATTCTACAGCAAATTCTGGAGCGACTTAATAATCCCCTGTAAAATCCCGATTATATTGGTGACTTCCAGTTGGGTCCCGGCCGATAAGCTGGCCGAGCCGGAAGCAGATGGACTCGGGCTGGCTGAACCCGATGCTGTAGGTGACGGCGATTCGCTTGGGCTGACAGTTGGCGAAGGGGTAGGAGTAGGAGTTGACGATGGACTCGCTACGGGCGAGGCGTTCTCCTGCTCCTCCTCTTCCTCACGTCTGCCAATATTTGATTGGGCAGCCTCGGAAACTTCCCCACCTCCTAATTTCAGGCGGGCGACACAGGAGACATATGCTCCATGGTTTTCATAATCGTCATTGGGGTTACATGTTGGGTTGGGAGTCCCGCTTGGGTTGGGGCTGGTACTTGGTAGAGGGTCATCTTCATCCCCACCTGTGTCAGCACTAACCGCAAAACGGTGTGCATTATTATTACTGTTCCCCTGGTTGTGTTCCTTGGCCAGGGCTGGTGTGGCAATAAGTAAAAGTGCAATTGCCGGAATTAAAATCAGATTTTTCATCTTCAATAAATGAAACGAGCAATATTTAAAAATGTTACAAACACCCCTAAACTACGTTTAAATTAATAGATATAGTAAAATGTGGCCTTATGGATGATTTAGATAAGTTAATTGAGAAGGCCAGGGAGGGAGACAAGGAAGCTTTTGGAAAGATATACAAACTTTTTCAAAAGAGAATTTACCGGTACTTAAACATTAATTTAAATAACCCGGATTTAGCGGAAGATTTATGCCAGGAGACTTTTTTAAAGATGTGGAATTCGCTTCCCTCTTTTTCAAGAACTCCCACCGGATCCTTGCAGGCCTACCTTTTTATGATAGCCAGGAATTTAATGATTGATCTGTCAAGAAAGAAAAAGGAAGTTAAGCTAAATGAAATTGAGGAGCCGCAAATCAGTGAAAATCTTGAGGAAAACCTTTATAAAGAAGAGGAAAAAAACAAACTGACCCGGGCTATGTCCAAACTGGATGGGCTGGAAAGGCAGATTTTAGTCTTAAGGTTTTTCGAGGAGCTCTCCTTTACCGAGGTCTCCCGGATTTTAAAAATGAGGGAAGGCGCCTTAAGGGTCAGGACGCACAGGGTCCTAAAA
>CAYTPB010000145.1:0-1672 GCA_964439785.1 uncultured Gammaproteobacteria bacterium | reverse complement strand
TTTTTAGGCAGGCCGGAGATGTCCCCTAAAATCTCCACCCTGACTCCGTTTTTCATCATCCTTCTGACCTTAGTCCGGTAGCCCCGGTGCATCAAGTCAAACAGCCCGGTAATCTCCCTTTTGGCCCTTTCGGTAATATTTTCCGTGGAAAGCGCATAGACGGTTAAGGTTTTAACTCCCAGATCGGCTGCAGCCTCAACGATTTTTTCCAGGGCATCCGAGCCGGCCTCGTGGCCTTTGAGATCGGGCAAGCCCCTTTGCCTGGCCCAGCGTCTGTTACCGTCCATAATAATAGCAATGTGTTTTGGTACGTTTTCAGGGTCAAATTCCATATTATTTGCGCCTATTGATTAAAAAATCGGACATTTCATCCAGGAGATTAAGCAATTTTTTATCCTTAGTCAGGGAGTTGGCCGATTTTTTGGAACGATTGACATATTTTAATGCAACAGAGCGGGAATAATCCAGTGCTCCGGTTTCCAGGAAGATTTTTCTTATCTCCTCCATCCTTTTTTGATTAATTTTTTTCTGGCCATAGAGCCTTTTTAATATCCCCCTTTGTCTTTTATTGCTCCGTTTTAGAGCCTCGGTGATCAATAAGGTGTTTTTGCCCTCCTCAATATCCGAGCTGACGGATTTACCGAGCTCCAATTCCTCCCCAAAAACCCCTAAAATATCATCCTGGATCTGGAAGGCAATCCCCAAACTGTCGCCAAATTCCTTAAGTTCTAAGATCAATTTATCGTCTCCGCCTCCCAGGATTGCGCCTAAAAGGAGCGGGCCGGTGATGGTATACCTGGCGGTTTTAAAATGAGCGATGGTTAAAACGTCCTTTTCCCTCCTTTGCGCCTTAAGGTGCGGGATTTCAATATCCAGGCTCTGGCCCAGGGCCGTTTCCATCATAGTGCGGGAAAAGGATTCCAAAGCTTTAACTTTATTTTTTTCAGGGAAGCTGGTTTGGGAAATAATCTCCATGGCCTGAAAAAAGCCCACATCCCCTAAACAGATGGCCTGGGAAATACTATAGTGGTCCCCGCCCAGGGCCTTATAAATGGTGGGTTTGCCGCGCCTTAAGGGGCTTTCATCTATGACATCATCATGGGCTAAAATGGCTGTCTGGAAGATCTCAAAAGCGGCAGCCACTTTTAAAATATCCGGGTTTGGCTTTTTATTGGCCAGTTCATAACCTAACTTAACTAAAGCACCCCTAATCCTTTTTCCACCCCTGCAGGCTTCAATTGTGGTGTCTAATAAAGGAAGAAGCAGCGGACTGACTTTTTCAGCGTCTTTCCGCCAGACTTTAAAGAAGTGCTCCAGGTTTTTTTCCACCTCCTTGGCTGTTTTTTGGAGATATAATTGAAAATCCATGCCAAACAATTTAACATAGAACTTCGTTGGAATCCAATATGACAGCAATTTGATATAATCTCCAAGGTATATGATAGAATCGGGAGAGCAAGCCAGGCTAACTGTGCCAGAAATTGAAGAGAGAGAAATGGAATCCAGAAAATTCTCGATTGTTTTAATTGGGCCTCCTACATCGGGTAAATCAACGTTCGGTAATTATATTGCTGAAACTTTACACCTTCCCATAATCTCCGGATCGGGTGTAGTCAGACCTGCATTCATTCCCTCTGACGGTTCGTTGGTTAATGATGATATTTTTAATGAA
>CAYTPB010000144.1:0-1693 GCA_964439785.1 uncultured Gammaproteobacteria bacterium | reverse complement strand
GTGATTTTACCCTGGGGTTGCTCAGATAAACAGACAATACCGGATAAGGTGGATTTTCCATTCCTTTGGCTCCTAAAACACTTACGCTTATACCACTAAAGATTCAAAATAGCGTTGATTCATGTCACAAATGTTTGATTAAAATCACTGATTTTTGGTTTGTTTAGGAGTATAAAAAATCCAAGCTATGTATTTTAAAAACAGGCAGGAGGCTGGAGAAAAGCTTTCGGAACTCCTTGATAGCTTCAGGGGAAAAAATGCTATCGTTTATGCCCTGCCCAGGGGCGGGGTTGCGGTTGGGGCCGAAGTTGCCCGGAAAATAAGGGCCCCGCTCGATTTGATCATTACCAGAAAACTGGGCCATCCTTACAACCCTGAATACGCCATAGGGGCGATTGCCGAAAACGGACATACCGTTTTTAACAAGGAGGAGGTTTTGGATATTGACCCCGAGTGGCTTAGGGAAGAGTCCGAAAGACAAACTATGGAGGCCCAAAGGAGGCGCGAGCTTTATCTTAGAGGCAGGAAGCCGCTTTCCTGCAAGGGTAAAATAGCAATCATAGTTGATGACGGAATAGCCACCGGGTTGACGATGAAAGCCGCGATAAAAGAGGTTAAAATGCATCTTCATCCCCAAAGAATTATTGTAGCCGTCCCGGTTGCTCCTCCGGAGATTGCCCAGGAGCTGGAAAAGGAAGGGGTTGAGTTTGTGGCTTTGGATATAGAGGGAGCATTCCTGGGCTCAATTGGAGCTTATTACCAGGATTTTGCTCCGGTAACGGACCGGGATGTCATGGAAATAATGAGAAGGGAGGCAAAAAGTGGTCATATTCCCCTTCCCGCAGTTTAAATACTTAACTAAAAGCTTAAATAAACTACCCGATAAAAGATTGGGAAAATTTAAAATCGGACGTTTCCCCAACTGGGAAATATTTGTCAGACTGGAAACTAATGTAAAAGATCAGAACTGCTTAATTTTGGGTTCCATCTCTCCACCCGATGACAACCTTATCGCCCTCCTTTTTTTAGCCCATACCTTAAAAAAGGAGGGAGCTTCAAGAATAACCGCGCTAATGCCTTATTTATCTTATGCCCGCCAGGATAGAGAAAAAAAAGGCGAAAGTTTGGCAGCAGCCACGGTTGGCGAGCTTTTACGCTCCTCCCATGTTAATGAGGTAGTCGCAATAGATCTGCACAGCCCAAAAGTTGAGGGTCTTTTTCCCTTGCAGGTTCAATCGCTTTCACCGGCCAAGGTTTTTTCAAAAGAGATTGAAAAACTTAACCTAAAAAATCCCACCCTGGTCGCCCCTGATGAAGGGGCCATTGAAAGAACCCTGGCTGTGTCCAATGAACTTAAAATAAAAACTCCCCTGACCTACATAAAAAAGACCCGCTCAGGTTTGGGAGTGGAAGCCAGGATTGTCGGAAAAGTTACCCGGGAGGTGGTTGTTATTGACGATATCCTGGATACCGGCGGAACGCTTCTGGCCTGCTGCCGGGAACTTAAAGCTTTGGGCGCGAAGAAAATTTATATTTTTGTCACCCACGGCTTATTTACCGGCACAAACTGGCGAAAACTCTTTCCCTTAAATGTTCAAAGGATCTACTGCACCGACTCGAACCCGGAGGTAAAAGGTTTGTCTGATAAAAGGATAACCATTTTATCAGTTGCCCCTATCCTTAAAGACTATGC
>CAYTPB010000143.1:0-1695 GCA_964439785.1 uncultured Gammaproteobacteria bacterium | reverse complement strand
GTAGTGAACCCTCTGTATCGCATAATTGGGTGCTTCTCGAGCCAACGCAAACAACGGTATAAGTTTCTCACTTATTTCAGATAAATCCTACCAGCACTTAACAGCATCCGAGGACTCAATCGCCCAGGCGGTTGGAGCTTTGTTGGTGTCGCCGCAGGGGGAAGCCTGCCCGTTATATTTTGGGTCAATCAGATCCGGTTGGGAATTGAAATCGGCCGTACTCATAAACTGGTTGGCGGCACTGGTCCTGATCTTAAAATCCGTCCCGTTTGATAAATAAACATAACAGCTTATACTGCTGGCCCTAAGCATCTGAGGATCGGATGGAAACTGTGAAATAAACCTGGGCACAAGAGGCGGCAGGCTTTTACCCGATAAATCTATCACCACCTGGTCACTTGGATATCCTCCCCATTGAGGACACTCACTCCTTGCCACGGCATTCTGGGTGCCGTCCAAAAGACCGCTGCTCGGGTAAACTTGATAGGTTGAATGGTAAACCTGAAGTGCCGCCGCAATAGCCTTAAGGTCATGCGCCCGTTGAGCCACATATGTCTGGCTGGAAGCTGAAGTGCTGGGGGATGGCTGGTTTAGTGTCACCTGGAGTGCAGAGGGATTTAACTGGCTGGGGCTTGGGATTGGCGATGGCTGGTAAGATGTCGGTTGAGGAGTGTAATTTGGCAAATTCAGGCTTTGGCCGGGGGGCACAAAAGCTCTGTTTACCACCTGGTTTGACTCATTTGCCAAAAAGAAGGTTCTATAGGCAATAAAGATGCTGATAATCAGCAAAATTATTATAATCAGGACCAAAATAATTTTTATAAAGCCTCTTTGTTCCATTAATTTAAATATTCCACAACTCCGAGTCTTATTCAAGCTTCCTAGCTTCCTAAAAGTTTTGAAAACCAATAAGAAGTATTGGCATCAAAATCCTTAACTGCACATTTAGGAGACCAGTCATCATTATAGACGGTAAAATTGTCCGAGGAGTCTGGCCTGGTATTAACCATCTCCCAACCCAAAGTGTTTCCCTTGGCTATTGTGTGCGCTAGAACATCGGAAGTTTTTACCCCACTTTTGCAGGCATTATTGAAATCCCCGTTCAAAGTCATATGTTCGCTGACGGCCCAGTTTTTTTGTCTTGCAAAAGGAGCTACATTGTCATAACCATTATCACAGGGGGCGTTAAAGCCCGGCGAGCAATATCCCCAGTGCCAGTTAACCTGGACAATATTCACATTATTTAAATTATCCAAGAAAACTTTCGAGTTACCATTCCTATTGGCCATAGTGCCCGGATCAACTTCCAGGTAGTCAAAAGCTACCAAAGCGTCATTGCCTGCCACATCTTTTATTGCCTGGGCATCCCCGTCCACCCATTCAGCCAGGGATTTAGCCCGGAAATCATTCCATCCTGAATCGGAAGGGTTAGGCGGCCAGCTTCCGCCCGCGGAAAGGTAAGCCTTTTTGGCGTCATCTGAATAATCCAGGGTCTGGTTGCCGATATACTGCGGTTCAACCATTGTCTCATAAAAAAGCACCTTTGAAGTGTCTATTTTTTTCAAAACGTTTCTAATAAAACCGCGGCTGGATGACAGGTAAACCGGGCTGAAAATTGACGGGATTTTTTTGCCGGTGCCATATTCCGAATCCACCGCCTCCTGGCCGTCCGAATTAACAGCCTGGGCCCAAGGG
>CAYTPB010000142.1:0-1702 GCA_964439785.1 uncultured Gammaproteobacteria bacterium | reverse complement strand
CTCTGATCGTAGTCTATTGCTTTATTTATAGCTGGTGGATAGCGTGTATCATCTAGATCAAAATGAGGAAGGTCTAGTTTTTCTGAAAGTATCTTGGCAAAGGTAGTTTTGCCGCTCCCTGACGCCCCTACAATTTGTATTTTGCTTACTTTCTCATTCATACACCAAGTATACTAAACCTGATTCTGAAATCATTAACTCAGCTCGCTTGCCCTCTTTTGCCTCCTTAGCGTACACTAAAAGCATGCCTGCCCCAAAAGCAAAACCCATTATTAATATAAACATCCTCTTTCCTCAGGGGATTCCCCAAAAACTCCCGATTAAATTCTTAAAATGGCTGCTTTCCTATGGCAGGTTTATGGCTGTTGCCGTTGAGATAGTGGTGGTAGCTACCTTTGTGGTTAGGTTTAAGTTGGATTCCGATCTGGCCAACTTAAACGACCAAATTAACCACCAGGTGCCTTACATTGAAAGTTTATCAACCGACGAGGCCAAAATCAGGCAAACCCAGTTTAAAATAGCTACTGTCAAGAAATTTTATGACAGCGACCCCGATTTAGGGGGAATTTTAACTTCTATCTCGTCCCAGATGACCCCCGGTACCAGGCTTTCAACTGTGAATATAGATACCACCGATAAACAAGCCGGGCTCCAGTTTAGGTTTAACGGCATTGCCTCGTCTTCCAATGATTTGTCCATCCTTTTAGCCGGCTTAAAACAGGTCAAAATTTTTAAAGACATCACCCTCTCCAACATCAGCTATGACCAGGGCCAGCTAACCTTCTCTATTTCCGGAGGATTAAAAAACCAGCCATGAAAGAACAAAACCAGCCAAAATACAGCCGGTATTTTACCTTTATAAGACCAATCACCAAAAACCCAAAAGTCCAGTCCTACAGCACTTTAGTGTTCAGTATTATGTCAGCTACGATTTTTATTCTTTTTGCCATCAAACCAACCACCTCAACAATTCTCTCCCTGCAAAAAAGTATTGATGAGAAAAATGGCGTAGTAACCCAACTCAACCAGAAAGCCCATGATTTAACAACCGCTAAGGAAAATCTGAATGTGATACCGGCGAATACCATAACCAAATTAAACAACCTCATCCCGGACAATACCGATCTTACCGATTTGGCTGATGACTTGAGCAACCTGGCAAATGAATATGATGCCTCGGTTTCGGCTCTCCAATTCCAGCCGACTGACTTAATTGGCCCCTCCAATAAAATCAATCCGTCCCCCACCTTAACCGAAATTGCCTTTACCTTTAATATTAAAGCCACCTACAATACAGCCATGAGCCTGTTAAAAGATCTTACTAACGCCCAAAGGTTAATTACCATAGACTCTATTAATATGAGCCAGCAATCAGACGGTCCGTTTGTGGCAACTATCAACGCCAAGGCCTACTTTTTAGAGAATTAACATGAAAAAAAAGGAATTAATGTTTATTTTAGTAGCCACTTTTATTGTAATTGTAATTTGGGTAATTGCTGCTATTTTGCATACCCGTCCCAGCCAGCCGCTCGATTCCCAGCTCCAAAATGCCCTCCAGCCGGTTACCCCCACCTTTGATACCAAAACCCTGGACCGGGTTAACCAAACCAAACCGATCCCTTTAAATGTTTCCCCCTTCCAGCCAGCTCCGACTCCTGTCTCCTCGCCTTTGGCTGCTCCAACATCCAGACCCACCCCGCCC
>CAYTPB010000141.1:0-1722 GCA_964439785.1 uncultured Gammaproteobacteria bacterium | reverse complement strand
GCCTTAAGGTATCGGGTAAACCCTACCTTAAGGTTTTAAAGGATGTTCTGAAAAATTACCAAAAATATTTAGTGCTTCTGGTTGACAGGGAAAAAGCCAGGTTGTTCACGGTCCATTTAGGCAGAGTTGAAGAGCAAAAGGACTTTTTTGAGGGGGAAGTGCCCCAAAGGGTCAGGGCTAAGACTTACTATCTGGGACGGACCGATAAAGTTATGCGCCATATCGAGGTGCATTTAAATAACCACTTAAAGTTTATAGCCTTAAAAACCCGGAAATTTATTCTGAGAAAAAATATCCGTTTTGTCATTATTGGGGGCCATCACGAACTGCTGCCCAAGTTGAGGAGGCGGCTGACTTATCCTGTGAATAAAATGGTCAGGGGTGAGTTTATAACCGGGCTGGATATTCCGTCCGATGAGATTTTAGTCAAGAGCAAACGGATTGCATCTTTGTTAAGGAGGTGAAATTGGTGCAAAATAACAACCAGACCAGGGATGAAAAATCCCTGCCCCCAAGCGATATTCCGAGCGGCGTTGCCCAGGCTCTAAACGAAAGGCGAAAAGACAAGGTAATTGATGATACCGATGAATTCGAGGAAGATGAGGTGTCGGAGGAGGTGTTGGATTTAGACAAAGCGGCCGAGGAATCGGGGATGAAATCGGATGAGGAGGGTTTGCAGGAGGTAGAACAGCCAAGAAAGCAGGACCCCAAAGAATGAGAAAAGGCGCAGATTAATTTGATTGGGACAGGTGGTTATTCGAATCCGCCATTTTTTTCTATGGCTTCTCTGGTTTTTTGTATTTTATTTTCAACTTTTTCGCGGCTTTCAATTTTAGAGATATCAAGGATGTGTTTTTTATAATCAAACCACTCACTGACAGTTATTTTGTCCCTGAATCCGACATCCAGGCCGTTTACAAACCCTGATCTCCAGACAATGATTTTAACCACCAGTTTGTGGACTATTTCCCTGGCTTTGCCAGCCTCCAGCAAGGCCAAATCCCGCTCTTCCTTGCTTAATTTGGTGACTTCTATGATTATCTCCTGTTCCTGCTATAGAAATTCCGGCTGCTGCTGTTATTTCTATAATCAATACCCGGACGGTCTTCTCTTGGCTTGGCAACTGATACTCCCAGAGTGCGGTTTTCCAAAGTTTTACCGTTTAGTTCCTGGATGGCTTTTTGGGCATCAGAATCAACTGACATTTCAACAAACCCGAAACCCTTGCTTTGACCAGTAAATTTATCGGTTATTACCTGAGCTGACATAACTTGTCCAAACTTTTTGAATAAATCTTCAAGAGCCTGGTTGTTAATTGAGTAAGACAGTCCTCCCACAAATAACTTTGTCATTTAAAAGTCACCGCCTTTCTTTTGAGTCTTTTAATGGGGTTTTAGAGAAATTGCAGATCCGCCTAAAAAAGCATTATTAGAGTATGTACATACTAACTGCTTTGTCCATTTAAAACAAGGAGTGGAATATTGGATGATGAGCGGGTGAGGGGAGTAAGAGTACTACGTACTATCTTGCAATTGTTCGTGGACTCACAATTGTCGGATCTGCTTAGCTGTGCCAAATGCGCATAGTCCTTTATCCTATCTCACCCTGATCAAACCAAAAAACCGGTCTTTATGGCCGGTTTTTGTTTGATGAGCGGGTGAGGGGAGTCGGACCCCTGACGTTCACTTTGGAAAAGTGACATTCTACCGCTGAATTACACCC
>CAYTPB010000140.1:0-1758 GCA_964439785.1 uncultured Gammaproteobacteria bacterium | reverse complement strand
TAAAGAGTTATGCGAGGCGGCTTTTGCCCACGTCGGGTTAAACTGGGAAGATTATGTGGAGATTGATTCCTCATTTATCAGGCCGCTTGAGACGGGGCCGCTTTGCGGCAATCCGGCCAAAGCTAAGAAGATTCTGGGCTGGGAGTCAAAAACCACCTTTAAACAGTTGATTGGGATAATGGTGGATTCGGATTTAGCTAAGTTTAGTTAAGGTTTTTCCAAAGTTTCTTTGACTATCTGGACCGATTTTTCTATGGTTTCCCCAGAGGGGTTTTTCTCATGGAGCTCATCCGTGGCTTCCTGGACAGCCACGGCTACCTTGGCTGAATAGATTTTTTTATCATGTTCCTCCCAGTCTATCCCCAGATTTTCCACAAATTGTCTTTCCACCTGGTTGGCCAACTGGTGGAATTTTCTATAAAGGGCATACTCCTCGGGAAATTTGTCTTTGTAGGAATCGTCGGTGTCAAATTTATCAATTAATTCGGAAGACAAGCCGGCAGATTTTATCAGGGTGTATTCAATAAACTCATGCAGAAAAATGGCGTTGTTTATAATTTCATCACGCATGTCAAAGGCGATAATGGTGTGGTCGAAGTAATCGCCGACATCGTCATAGCGCATGGTATCCTTAACCTCAAATTTTAACTTTTCAAAATCCAGGAGCCTGGGGTTTTTCATCATTTAATCTCCCCTACTTTAACATTAAACGGCAGTGTGTAAAGCCCCCGGTCTAACCCGTAGTTTAATCTGTTTAAAATCGAAGTTGGGTAATCTAAGGAAAGATAGTCATCCTTTGAGCGGTAATAGTCCCCAACAAAGGATACCCCTTCGATGTTTTTGTAAAGTCTGGAGATGGCCTCGTCAATAGACTTGCCCGATCCCGTGATCACCGCCAGATTCCAGTCGTAACCGACCGAAACAATCCTTCCCCCCTGTTTTTTAACATCCCACATCCATAAATCCCTTTCCGCGTCTTCCCTAAAATTTAAAGTGATGCCGGAGGAGAGCTGTTCGGTTTCGGGATCCCTGTTTAAGTTAAAAACCCTGACGGAGGCGGCGACGGTTCCCAGGGTGTAGGGGTTTTTCTTTTGAACGATATTTTCAAAAAATTCGTTAACCGATCCGCATTGGGCTATCTCGGTAAAAAGCGAATTGTAGCCGGGACGGTTGGAACAAAACTCGCCAAAATAAATTTTGCCGTCACGTTTGTTGATTAAAAGGGAAGCGTCCCAGATAAATAAACCCGGATGATTTTTAGCCATTTCATCAACCACTTCCGGGAAGGCGATTTTGGCAATTCTGTCTTCCATACCGATCGGAAAAACCAAATCCTCCGAACAGCCGGTTTGGACCGAGTTGTTGCCGGAGGCAAAGTTTTTGTTTTCAATGCCAACGGTAACTCCGAGAGGGACGCCGTCATAATAGAATTTTTCCGGGGTTAACTCGATAATCTGGGGGATAAACAGCTCCAAAATAAAGCCCAGTTTTTCGTACTTTTCCGGGAAGTTATCCAGCATTTCAGTGATCTGGGCCTTGGCCAGTTCGGGGTCGCCGGCGTCGGGGACAAAAGTTTTGGCGCTGTCATCCTTGCCTTTGAGCACCCAAATCTCATCGGTCTTTTCCAAAAACTTTTTGGCCTCTTCAACACGGTCAAATTCCTTAACTTCCGGGACATAAAGTTTGGGATAGTGTTTTTTAACAAACTGTTTGGCCTTATCCCGGTCTACCTCAAAAAGATAATCCTCTTTAGTGGGG
>CAYTPB010000139.1:0-1814 GCA_964439785.1 uncultured Gammaproteobacteria bacterium | reverse complement strand
TGTCTGATAAAAGGATAACCATTTTATCAGTTGCCCCTATCCTTAAAGACTATGCCAGACATATCAAAAAAATCCACCGGCAGTCGGATCAGGCAATCAAAAAAATGAAAAAAGACAGGGGCGAGGAGCCATTTTTACATGAGGAGATAGCATGAAAAATCTGGACGTGCCCAAAGATAATAAAGACCAAAAAATTACCGTTTCCATCCCGGTAAATGAATGGACGGTGGAAGGGATCCTGAGGGTGCCTCACAACCCGAGGGGGATAGTTTTATTTGCCCACGGCTCAGGATCAGGCCGCCACAGCCCCAGAAATAATTTTGTGGCCGAAGTCTTAAGAAAAGCCAGGGTAGCAACCCTCCTTTTTGACCTTTTGACCGAAGAAGAGGACGAAATTTACGAGAACCGGTTTGATATTGAGCTTTTAACCGAAAGGCTGATAATAGCCACTAAATGGATTAGAAAACAGCGCTGGGCTAAAAATCTGAAGCTTGGGTATTTTGGGGCGTCTACCGGAGCGGCGGCAGCCCTAATGGCCGCCTCCAGGATCGGTCCGGACATCCGGGCCATTGTCTCCCGGGGAGGCCGGCCGGATCTGGCGCTGGATGAGATAGGTAAAGTCAAATCGGCCACCCTTTTAATTGTCGGGGAAAACGATCCCCAAGTCGAAATGTTAAACCGTGAAGCCTATGATGCCTTAAGCTCCACCAAAAAAATGGAAATTATTCCCGGCGCCACCCACCTTTTTGAAGAGCCCGGTACGCTGGAGAAAACAGCCGATCTGGCAGCCGACTGGTTCAAAAAATACTTAAGCCACAACTTTAAGGAATCTTTCCTGGAATATGACAGGCGATAAAAGAACAGACTATGAAAATTTTACTGGTTGGAGATGTTATGCTGGGGAGAACCGTCAATGCCATCTTAAGGCATAACCCGCCCTCTTATCCCTGGGGCAACACCCTTCCCGTTTTCCAAGAATCCGACTTAAGAATTTGCAACCTGGAGTGCGTTCTCTCTGATAAAGGCCAGCCCTACCCAAGGGAAAAAGCCTTTCATTTTCGGACCGGCGCCAAAAATGTCGAAAGTTTAAACTATGCTGGCATAAACATAGTCTCACTGGCCAACAACCATGCACTTGATTTTGGGCCCGGGGCCATGAATGATATGCTGACTATCCTGCCCAAGCACGGCATCCATTTCTCCGGTGCCGGGAAGGATTTGAAACATGCTTCCACCCTCGCCATTTATAAGGTAAACGAAACAAAAGTTGGTCTGATTGCTTTTACGGACAATGAGCCGGGTTGGGAAGCCGCTAAAAATAAACCGGGCATCTTTTATGTGCCCACAAAATTGAAGGACTTCCAGGCTAAATACCTGCTTGATGAGGTTAAAAGGACTAAAAAGGATCTGGATTTTTTAATAGTCTCAGCCCATTGGGGCCCTAACTGGGGTTATGAGGTACCAAAGGAACACCGAAATTTTGCCCGCAAGTTAATTGATGCCGGGGCAGACATTGTTTTTGGCCACTCTCCCCATGTCTTCAGGGGAATAGAAATCTATAAGCAAAAACCAATCATTTACTCGGCCGGGAATTTTATTGATGATTATGCCGTTGACGAGGCGGAAAGAAACGACCAGTCATTCATCTTTGTGGTTAACCTGGACCTTCCCAAATTCCAAAAAATTACCCTTTATCCCATTATCATCAAGGACTTTCAGGCCAAACTGGCAGATGACGACAGGCTGGAGACCGAGGAAATAGGAAATAAAATGATGAATCTTTGCGATAGCCTGGGTACCTCTTCGGTCTGGGA
>CAYTPB010000138.1:0-1814 GCA_964439785.1 uncultured Gammaproteobacteria bacterium | reverse complement strand
CGCCTTTAGCGATGGAATCTTTGGATGAGTTGCTTGCGCCGTATGTAAGGGAAATTATTTCTACAATCTATGAAGGTAATTTCGATACGGGAGTGCCAAAATACGGCAGACACTCCAAAAAACCATTCAGCACCAGAATCAGGCATGGTCTGATTACCCACTACTTAAAAGTGTCTGACCAAATTAAAGATGTAATGGCCCAAGAAATAGCAGGTAAGTTACGGGATGATGTATCGGAAAGGCATGCTTTGGCAGTACTGTGGTGCCTGCCAAACAAGGAGAAAATTTTTGACAGGGCATTGGACTTGATGTTCCCTAACCCGGAAAGAGACCGTTTTCTAAACGATCTCGAAAAAAGACATTTTGCCATTCCTACTCAAACTACTTTTTAGCCTTCCTATGTTTCCTGTAAATTTTAATGTGGTAGCCTAAAATACCCGAATAAATCAAAACCATTAATCCCAAAATAGCAAAAATTACATAAGGGAAGAAATTAAAGGCAAAAAAGGGCTTAACCAAAACTTTACCGCTGTAGTCTTGCCCGGCCAAAGACAGGTTTATCGTATCACTAAAGCCGGAAAAAAGGTTGGGAGAGCGCAGGTCAAAACTGTAGCTTAATTTTCCAAAGGGCGGCAGTTTTGGCGTCATAAAGCTGGTGTTTCCCTCGATTTTAATGCTGGAAGAAGACAATTTGAAAAGGGTTGGCTGCTGGGCACTTGAACCGGTATTTAAAATATCCACCCTCACCTTGGCCGGCAGTCCGGCATAAATTTGGCTGGGCACATTCATCATTATCTCCAGCTGGGGATGGGGGTTAAACTGGGCATCGGAAAAAGTGACGTTAACTGCGCCCGTGGTATTAGGCTCGGTTGATGAAAGCCCTTTGGTCGCCAAAACCAGGTGGTTTAAATCAAACCGGGAGAAATAATCCACACCGCCGGTGGTGTTTTGCCAGGTCGGGTCAACCATCACCCAGCCGGAGTCCGGGTCATAATACTCCGCCCAGGCATGAAGTGTGGTTCCACCCAGGGAGGAGGGCCGGATTTCCGGGTTGGTTGAATAGGCAAAACCGTCCAGCTCCCTTGCGGGAATCCCCTGGGCCCGGACCAGCGTAATAAATAAATCGGTAAAATCATTATCAAGCGCCTCACTGGGGTTGTTTAAGGTGGTCAGGCCGCCCAACCTGGAAAAATCTTTGGAGTTTAACCTGTCAATTCCAAAAGTCAGGTTATTCACCACAAAATCGTTTATCATCTTAGCCTGGTCCACAACCTTCTTCGGCACCCCGTTTTTGAAGATGTCCGAAAGCTTGGCACTGATTAAGGGATTATCCTTTTCCCAATATTTTTGGGTGGAGGTGTACTCATCAGCCAGGACTTTAGGTAAAATCCCCGGCACGCGGTTTCGTGACTGGATATAAAGCTTGGAGATACCGGAAACCTTAACATCCTGACTGGAGTAACGGTTAACCTTAAACCAGGCCAGATAGTTCCCATCCCCATCCTCCGTCACGTTGTCGGGCCTTGGTGAAACATCATCAATCTGCACCTCTTGGTAATCCGTATCTGAGGGCAGGGGAATGCTGACCAGGCTGGGTAAAATCCCGGAATTTTTCAAATGGAAAGTTAAATTAAAGTTCATCAGCTGGTTGGCGCCAAAGGTAGCCAGAATCCCCGACTGGCTCAGTTGGTCCTTGGTGTAATTTAAAATGATTTGGTCACCTTCCTGGGAGGTTGACTGAGGCTGGGGTAAAATCGAGGTCGGGTCCCCAAACTCGAGCGGCACCGACAAGTTCAATGAATAGCTGTTTACAC
>CAYTPB010000137.1:0-1847 GCA_964439785.1 uncultured Gammaproteobacteria bacterium | reverse complement strand
TATCAGTTGATTCAACGATTAGCCGTTTGTTCGGATTCTTAACTGAGGCATAACGGTCAAGAAGCCGTAAGGAGGCGTGATTTAAATCATTGACTTTAATCCAGCTTTGGCATAATCTGAGCCTAAGGATGCAAAAATTTTATCCTGCTATCCAAATTCAGCACCCCAAAAACCCCAACCGCTTCTATGCCTTCTTCCTGGTCGGCTTTTTGGTTAAGATTATCTTGCTGATCCCAATTTTTATCGAACTTTTCTTCCTGGGAATCGGCGAGATTATTGTCACCATTATTAACTCCTTTGTAGTGCTTTTTACCGGCAAATACTGGCAAAGCGCCTATAGTTATAATCTGGGTATTATCAGACTGGTTACCAAAATCACGTTCTATGTACAGGGGTTAACCGATAAATATCCCGGCTTTGATTTTGAAACGAGGGGCTTTAGCTTAAAAATGGATTGTCCCAAAAAACCAAGCCGGTTATTTGCCATCCCCGTCTTTGGAGGAATTGTCAGGATACTTTTCATGATTCCCTATGGTATCTATTCTCAGGTTTTGGGCCATGGCGCCTTTGCCGGAGTTTTTGTTTCTTCCTTCCCGGTCCTATTCCAGGGAAATTATCCCGAGAGCACTTATGAATTTGCCCGGGACAGCGTCAGGGTCAACCAAGCTTTAACTTTTTACCTGATGGGACTATCCGATTCTTACCCCAGCTTCCATATCTCCATGAACCACAAAAACATTAAAATTGCCTTAATTATTGCGGGGATTATTTTAACTATCCTCAATTTTAGAAGCGGCCGCAGGAACCAAATAAACCCTTACGCCGGCCAATACCCCTCTTCCTACTATCAAAATTACCAATTCCCAAAATACTAAAACCAGCCTTTTTTCTTGCCTTTTTGTAAATTTGCCAACTGTTCATAAAGTTTTCTCTCATCTACAGACAAATGTTTGGGCACCTCCACACTCACCCTGACATAATGATCCCCCGGTCTGCCATGCAGACTTATTATCCCCTTACCTTTAATCCTGATTAGTGAACCGGGCTCAGTCCCCGCAGGCACCTTCAGCCTGACCTTACCCTCAATAGTCCTCACATCAATCACATCCCCCAAAGTTACCTGGGGAATACTCAAACTGACATCTGTAAAAATATCCGCTCCTTCCCTCTGAAATTCGGGATGGCGCCTGACCCGGAAAACAATATCAACATCCCCAAACCTCATCCTGGTCCCGTTATCCACGCCTGCCGGCACCTTAATCTTCATCCTTTCCCTGACCCTTCTTTCTCCTCTCTGTCCCTCAACCCTCTCAATCTCAATCTCTTTAGTCACCCCATGGATCGCCTCATCAAAGGTCAAATCCATCTGAAAAGTCTGTCTCCTCCTAAACCCCTGGGAAAAAATATCCCCAAATCCTCCGCCAAAAATCTGCTCAAACAGGTCAAATGGGTCGGCAAAGCCTTCCGGACCCTGGCCGCCATTGCCTGACCAGGAATAGGAAAACCCTCCGCCAAACGGGTTAAACCCCCCGCCGTAAGCTCCGCCTCCCGGCCTGCCGTAAGCGTTACCGGGCTCAAAAGCCGCTGACCCAAACTGGTCATAAGTTTTCCTTTTTTGGGGATCGGACAAAACCTGGTAAGCCTCTGACACCTCCTTAAACTTCTCGGCTGCATCGGCAGATTTATTCATATCCGGGTGGTACTCCCTGGCCAATTTTCTGTAGGCAGACTTCATCTCCGCCTCTGTTGCCGTCTTCGGTACACCCAGTATTCCATAATAGTCTTTCTTAGCCATTTCCCTCCTTGTCATCCTCGGGCTCGACCCGGGGATCCATTAAATTATACTG
>CAYTPB010000136.1:0-1863 GCA_964439785.1 uncultured Gammaproteobacteria bacterium | reverse complement strand
TGTTATAAAACCCCCAAAAGGAAAGACAGCGGATCTACATCCTTAAAATCCTTATAGGTTTTAAGGGGATAAATCGTCCCGTACTCGAGCCTGAACCGGCTGGTCTGATATGATGAATCATCATCCGAAAAAAAATTCATATGGTCTTTGGAAATTTTGGAAATCAAGGCCCTGGGGTACTGGGACAGCAGCTGGCTTTCTAAAAAGGATTGATAGTTGGCAGGTACTACTACAAAAAAATGGATTGACTGGTCAAAAGCGGCGATTTCAAAACTGATGGGGACTCCTTTTTTTCTAAACCAGCCATTTGGATTTTTTAACCCTGCCAAACCTGACAAAAACTGAACCATTGATTCTGGAGTCTCACCACTATCCCTTGGAGTTTTAATTTCCAGTATGACTTTTTGGTCCATCAAAAAAGCACCTCGTAAAGATTGACCAAATTATATTTTTGCCATAAAAGATAGTCAAACGAATAGATCACACTTTGGTCGGCCTCCTACCAGTTTCTTATGAAGTAATGGATTTTATTAGATTCATTTCAGGTTTTTCCCTGTTTTCCGTGAAATCCAGGCTCAAAGCATCAATCCTGTAGGGTTTTTCTCCCCAGTTGATTTTTTGGATATAAAAAAGGGCAGTTTTTAAAAGGGATTTCATCTTGAAATAATTAATTGATTCAAGCGGCTCGCCAAATTCATGGCTCCACCTGGCTTTAACCTCAACAAACACCAGGATACTTTTATCTTTGGCTACAATGTCTATCTCGCCACCCCGGATCTGGTAATTTCTCTCCAAAATTTTATAGCCTAAGCGGCTTAAATAATCGCAAGCCAATTTCTCTGCTCTATCTCCTATTGATCTGGTTGACATGGAATTAATCTACTAAAAATTTCCCTAAATTGAAAGAGGTCCGGTGGATTTTGGACAAACCGTATTTTCTAATGGCTTCCCGGTGAAATTTTGTTCCATAACCTTTATGTTTGGCAAAGCCGTATTGAGGAGATTTTTTATGCAATCTTTTCATCAAAGCGTCCCGGTGGACCTTGGCTATAATCGAAGCGGCCGCAATGGATGCACAAATTTTATCCCCATTTTTGACAGCTCTTTGCCTTTTTCTGTCTAAATGCTTAATATAAAAAGCATCAATCAACACAAAGTCGGGGGATTTCTCTAATAATTTAACCACTTTTCTAAAGGCCATTTGGGTTGCCATACCAATCCCAACCTTATTTATTGTGGGAACATTTATCTCGGCTATTGCCCAAGATAGAGCCGAATCCTTAATCTGTTTGGAAAGTTTTTGTCTTTTTAGAGGCTTCAGCAGTTTGGAATCTGCCACACCCTCCGGGATCAGCGAATCTTTGGGGAAAATAACCGCCCCCACTACCACCGGCCCGGCAAAACAACCCCGGCCTACCTCATCAATCCCGCAAACGTAATTTTTGCCGCTTTGCCAAAGGGACTTCTCTATATCAAGCGTCGGCAAAACCATAATTGAGGAAAAGTAAAACCTTAAACTTGTGTGGCAGCTCTACCGCCCAAGTTGCGAAGGTAATAAAGCTTAGAGCGTCTGATTTTTTTGAATTTTTTGGACACATCAACTCCCACGATCACTCTGGAATTTAATGGCCAGATTCTCTCTACTCCAATCCCCCTTGAACCGATCCGCCTGACAGTCATGGTTTTTTCCTCGTCCCGTCCGCTCAATCTGATTAAGATCCCCTCAAAGACTTGGATCCTGGTTTTTGATCCCTCCACGACAGTGCTCCGAACACGGATTGTATCGCCGACATGAACATCTGTTCCTTTAACGTTTGCTGTAACCATAAAGAGGATTTTACCTTAACTAAGCTTCTAAATCAA
>CAYTPB010000135.1:0-1885 GCA_964439785.1 uncultured Gammaproteobacteria bacterium | reverse complement strand
GTCCCCCCGGCCCCTGCCCCTGCTCGCCTTTGAAAAACCCCAACCCTTAAACAATCAGTCGACAATTGACCTGGGAAAATTTTCCACCGGTTACCTGCGGTTTGAATCAGACCTCAAAACTCCCTGCACGCTTACCTCCACCTGGATAAGCAAATTAGGCAATGGTAACCCTAACCCGGACTTTAACCAGTCCGACCAGTTGAAATTCCCCTCCGGCAATTTCACCTATAACCAGTTTTCCAGGCGCTCCGGCCGCTACCTTAAAATTGACTCTTCGGGCTGCCAGGGAAGTTTAAAAACTTCTTTCAGTAAAGTTGGTATGCCTTTTTCCTTAACCAATCAGCCGAGTTTTTCCCAACTCCTCGACAGCTCAATTTACAAACTTAGCTCAAATACCCTAAGAAATAATATCCAGGACCATTTTGAAGACTCTGTTGAAAGGGAAAAAGCCCAATACCTGGGAGACACTCTGGCAATAAGCAAATGCCTGGTTGTCTCAAACAACAACCTGCCTTTAATCAAACAGGTTATTTTACAATTCGCCCAAAGCCAAAACCCGGACGGCTCATTCCCCTCAATGGCTCCCTCCTCAATTAAACAGCTGATACCATCCTTTTCCCTCCAGTGGGCTCCCTTGCTTGACCTTTATCTTTCAAAATCCGGTGATTATTCATTTGGTTTCCAAATGTATCCGTATCTTCAAAAAGCTTTATCATGGGCCGGAAATAACAGCTCGGCCGAAGGGTTTTTCTATAATAAATTTGACAACAAAGACTGGTTGCCCTTTATTGACTGGACTTTTACCGATGATAAATACCAGTTCTCAACCCCTTTAGAACTTTGGTACTACCGTAGTCTACAGTCGGCCGGACATATATCCAATCTGCTGGGCAAACCGTCCAATTATTTATCAGAGAGCCGGACCCTAAAACAAAATCTTTTAAACTATGCCTACTCCGGTAACGGCCTGTTCTCCGACAGCTTTAACCTGACCCAAAAATCCTCTCCCGGTATAATTTCAAATGCTTTGGCCGGAAAATTCGGGGCCTTCCCGAACGACACCTCAAGTCTTTTGGCCGCAAATCATTTTACTGATTTATCAACTGCTTCCCCCTACTCAGAAACCTGGGTGGTTAACTGGCTCCTAAAGTTAAATAAAAAAGATCAGGCCCTGGATGTAACCAGAAATTATTGGGGAAGCATGGTAAACGATGGAGATACAACCATCCCTGAAGTCTATCCCGCTACCGGTCCTGTCAACAGCCCTTCCAACTCCCATGCCTGGGGCTGTTCCCCGGTTTACTCTTTAAATTTAACCGATAAAAATTCCCTTGTCCTTAGCTACTAAATTTATTTAATACATCTTTATCGGAGATTTCCTGTTCCCCTTTTTCAATTTCCCTCTTTCCCAAAACATAAGGCAATTTTACCAGCGCCGATAAAAAGACCGGCCAGTATTTGGGACGACTTAATAGTATTTTTACCAACCCTAAAATATGCTGTCTTATTAAATCAGAATCCGTAATATTTTTCCAGGTAAATAACAGCTGGTTTCTTTGGGCCACCTTTGATACCAAGTCTTTAGGAAAGTTTTGTTCAATTACCCCCGGCTCTTTATAATGTTCAACTTTGGCCCTAGGCTCCCAAAGGTTAACAAAACCCCTCTTGGTTGCCCGGTACCCCAAATCCACATCCTCCTCATAAAACCGGTTAAACATCTCATCAAATCCGCCTAGTTTTTCCCATAAATCCTTTCTAAAAACCGCACTTCCGCCTGATGACCAAAGCGTCTCATGGGCACTTTCAACTTTTTCGCGGCTCATATAATGCCAAAAAAAACCGTCCTTAAAGCGGGCCCATGACCAGTTTCCGCCGGTATTGCATC
>CAYTPB010000134.1:0-1898 GCA_964439785.1 uncultured Gammaproteobacteria bacterium | reverse complement strand
TACCAAATTACTGTCAATTTTGGGTACAATAATTTTTGGGGCAATCTCCTCCCTAATATTGCTACAAAAAGTTAAAAGGAATGAAAAAGCTTAAAAAATACTTAACCAATAAAAATATTTTAATTGCCATTTTGGCCTTTGCCGCCATTACCCGGCTCTACAACCTTGGTTACCCCCAAAAGTATGTTTTTGACGAAGTTTATCACGCCTTCACCGCCAAAGAGTTTGCCCTAAATAACAAGGCCGCCTGGGAATGGTGGACTACCCCGCCGCCCGGCGTAGCTTATGAATGGACCCATCCGCCCGTAGCCAAGGAAATTATGGCCTTATCCATGATTATCTTCCACTCCTTTGACTCCTGGGCATGGAGATTACCCGGGGCCCTTCTCGGGATCTGGAGTATTTATTTAGTCTACAAAATTGCCTTAAAAATTTTTAAGGACAACCAGACAATTGCCCTAACCTCGGCTTTCATCTTCTCAATTGACGGTTTGAATTTTGTCCAAAGCCGGACCGGTATGAATGACGTTTACATTGTCGCCTTTGCCCTCTTTAGCGTCCTCCTGTATTTTGATAAAAAATATTTCTGGTCGGCCATTTTTATGGGACTCTCAGTCGCCAGCAAATGGTCGGGGGTGTATCTTTTGGGGTTTTATCTTTTGATGTTATTCAGGGATAAAAAACTATCCAAATTTCCCCTTTTTATCATTATCCCTTTCGCAGTTTATCTTTTAAGCTATGCCCCGTTTTTCCTGCTGGGCCATGATTTAAAAACCTGGTGGGAGCTTCAACAACAGATGTGGTGGTATCATACCGGACTCAAAGCCCACCATGATTATGCCTCAAGCTGGTGGTCCTGGCCTTTCAACCTTTATCCTGTCTGGTACTTCGTGGATTATCACACTAACGGTTTAGTCTCTAATATTTTTGCCTCAGGCAACCCATTGGTTTTCTGGACCGGCGCAGCAGCGGTTATTACAGGAGCTTTCTACTTTTTAAAAGGCAAAGCCAAAGAGTTGTTTGCTCCGCTTTTAGGCTACTCTGTCTTCTATTTCCCCTGGGCGCTCTCCCCCAGGATCATGTTTTTGTACCATTACTGCCCGTCAATTCCCTTCATGTCCATGATTTTAAGCTACCAGTTAACTCCTCTGCTTTCCCAAAAAACCAAACGCTGGATCTTCTTTACCATCCTGGGGTTATTTTTACTCAGCTTCCTTCTAATTTACCCCTGGCTGGTTGGCATCCCGCTCCCCAGAAACATCATGCTCCTTTTCTTTAAAACCAACATCACCAAAAACCCCTTTGGTAGTTAGTCGTAAAACTCATTTCAAACCAGGCCTGGGAAACGCTGAAGAGATCTTTTCTCTAGCACTCTCTTAAAATCTGCTATCCAAACAACCAAATCCACCCCTTCTCTTTGAATAATTGTCTCAACATCTCCTTCCAAATGGGTTAAAATCAAAAGATACAAAAAATCATCCTGGCGCAGCAAAAAGTTACCTAAGAAAGATTTTTGTTTAAAGGTAGTTTCATTACGGTAATTTGTAGGTTTTCCCAAGAAATCATCTAACCTGGCCCTTAAAAAACTCCATTCACCTTTCATGGCAGTCTTAATCTGTCGTGGAGTAGAAAGCCGAGGCAACTCTTGAGCCACCTCTTCGGCAATACTGACATTTTTTTTAACATATTGACCCGGCAAATACCACCTTAAACAAAGCTCCGTCAGTCCGTCTTTGTAAAACGGTTTTTGACGTACCTGTCACCTTCCCAAAAGAAGCCTGCATCTGCTAACTGGTAAATTCTTTCCTTCCGCGAGTCCTCTTCAAGTAGCTTAAAAGCCTTACCATATAATCTGTCTTTAGATTCTGGCATGAAAGGAATTATACGATAAAAACAAA
>CAYTPB010000133.1:0-1900 GCA_964439785.1 uncultured Gammaproteobacteria bacterium | reverse complement strand
AACCCAAGTGGATTTTTTCACTGTCAGATTATTTAAGCAAAGACTTTAATTTTTTGCAAGGGGTATTTTAACGGGTGCCGTATAAATCCATCTTTCTTAGCCTGATAGATTTGGGGGTGACTTCAACCAGCTCCGTGTCATCAATATATTCCAGTGAATCCTCCAAATCCATGATTTTAGGAGAGTTAAAATGCTCGGATACTCCCTCGCCTTTTGAGCGCATATTGGTTTGCTGTTTTTCCTTACAGACGTTAACCGACATGTCACCGGGTTTTGAGTTTTGGCCGATAATCTGGCCTTTATAGACGTTTTCCGCCGGGCCGATAAAGAGTGTTCCCCGGTTCTGGACCTGGGTTAAGCCGTAAAGTTTGGTTGAGCCCGATTCATGGACCACTAATGAGCCCTGGTCCCTTTGGAGCCTGACTCCATCATCCGGTTCATAATCATGAAAAAGAGTATTAATTGTTCCCAAACCCCGGGTGTCGGTTAGAAACTCACTTCTATAGCCAAACAGCTCTTTGGTGGAAATAGTAAACTCCAGGGAAGTTTGGCCATTGTAGCTTTCCATATTCTGGAGTTTGGCATGTCTGGCACCTAATTTTTGCATAACAATGCCAGAAAATTCATCCGGCACCTCAATAAATAATTTTTCAAAGGGGGTATGGACTTTGCCGTCTATGGTTTTTTCAATCACTTGTGGACGTGAAACTTGAAACTCGTAGCCTTCCCTTCTCAACCTTTCAATAAAAATAGCCAGATGAAGCTCGCCTCTGCCCGAGACTACCCAGCCGCCCGAGTTGTTGTCGTCAACCCTTAGAGCCACGTCGGTTTCCAGCTCTTTATAAAGACGCTCCCTGATTTGGCGAGAAGTTTTAAATTCTCCCTCGCGGCCGGCAAAAGGCGAAGTATTAACCTCAAAGGTCATCCTGACGGTCGGCTCCTCAATTGATAAAAGCGGTAGAGCCTGAGGATTTTCTGCGTCGGCAATAGTTTCTCCGATTGTAACATCGGGGATTCCGGAAACGGCTGCAATATCTCCGGCTAAAGCTTCTTTAACCTCAATCCTGTCTAAACCTTCAAAGGTCATTAAGGAGGTAATTTTGTATTTTTTCTTGTCACCGTTTCTGTTGATATGGATGACATCCTGGCCCGAGGAAATTTTTCCATTGTAAATTCTACCGGTAGCAATCCTGCCTTTAAAGTTGTCTCCCTTGATGGTGGTGACTAACATCTGAAGAGGTTTCTCCGGGTCACCGGTCGGGGCCGGAATATATTTCATAATAGCTTCAAAAATAGGAGTAATGTCGGCCATTTGTGAAAGGTCGGGTTCCAAGCCTGCCAAACCCTGCTTGCCTGAGGCATAAATAATAGGAAAGTAAGCTGTTTCTTCATCCGCCCCCAGCTCTAAAAAGAGGTCAAAGGTTTTATCAATTACATGATTGATTCTGGCCTCTGGTTTGTCAATTTTATTAATGACCACAATAATTTTATGGCCCATTTTTAGCGCCTGTTTCAGGACAAACCTGGTTTGGGGCATCGGGCCCTCCTTGGCGTCAATTAACAAAAGACAGCCGTCGGCCATCTTTAAAACGCGTTCAACCTCGCCTCCAAAATCGGCGTGGCCGGGGGTGTCAATGATATTTATTTTGGTATCCCCAAACATGACCGAGGCGTTTTTGGAAAAGATAGTAATACCCCTTTCTTTTTCCAGGTCATTTGAGTCCATGATTAAACTGGACTCTTCGGTGAACTCTTTTGAGAGCTTGGTTTTGCTTTGGCGCAAAAGGGCGTCAACAAGGGTGGTTTTTCCATGGTCAACATGGGCAATAATGGCCACATTCCTGATATTATTCATAAGACATCCCATTGTACCAGATTCAGTGGTATTAAACAAACTATA
>CAYTPB010000132.1:0-1914 GCA_964439785.1 uncultured Gammaproteobacteria bacterium | reverse complement strand
ATATATTTGAGCATGCTTCTGAAAGGGGTAATGCCGACACCTCCGGCCACAAAAACCAGCGGTTTGGTCAAATCTTTGGGCAAAGTAAAATCCCCGGCAATTTGGGAGGCAATAATAGGTTTCTCTTTGGGCAGCTCCAGCAGGGCCCTTTTAAAGCTGGAGACTTTTTCCGGAAATTTGACTGTGATCATTAAATTATCTTCGGTTGGAGAGGAGGCCAGGCTAAAGTAGCGGCGGTTGCCCCGGTTATCTACCTTGTCATGAGGCAGGGTCCACTCCATGTATTGGCCTGGTTTAAACTTTAAGTCCTTATCCTTTCCGAAAACAAAAGCCAGGGTATCTTTCGAGAGCTGGAACTTTTGCCGAAGCGGCAGGCTCAACCTGACGTTCGGGCTGATAAGGTAGGAAAAAAGGTTGCCGGTGCAAAGCGCCAGCTCGGGAGTAAAACTAAAGGAGGCTAACCTGATCTGGGGTGTGGAATAAAGCAGGGCCACAAAGACGGCATAAAGTTTTCTTAAAGGTTTGATGGCAGGAGTGGTTAAGGGCTCGGTCAACATAACCAGGGCAAAAAAGAGCAAAGCCGAATGGGGGAAGGAGTTCTCCAAACTGAATAAAACCGCGCCCAATGAGCCGTTATGAAAAAAAGAAAACACGGCGATAATCAAAAGATATACCCCTAAAAAAGTTAAGATCATCTCTTCCCGCCTGATTCTTCTGATTAAAAGGAAACCCCCTAAGAGGACCGGGATTAACATGGCCGGGGTCCCAACCCACCAGGTGGCGGTATGTTCCGGAGAAAGGAGCGCAATCATGGCGACTGAGGCCGCGGCCGGATTAAAGACGTGGCGTTTGCCGATAGTTAACAGATATTTGGAACCCATGGCAAAGCCAGAAGCCAAAAAAATGAAGGCCGAGTTGACCGGGAATTTAACCGGGATGATTAAAGTTAAGATCAGGGCGGTAATAAAAACCGATTCAATGTTGGTGACGGCTCCAAAAATTTTGGCAAAAACCCAATTTGAGACCCAGCAGACGATTATTGCCATCAAAGCCTCGATTAAAATATCAATTCCGTTGTAGTTTAAAATCCCTAAAAAGCTAAAAAGGACCGCCACAGCCACCAGAAAGATCAAATAATAAAGGGTCAGCCGGTACATGGTGACCTTATTAAGCAGTGCGTCTATATAATTCATATATAAATCTGAAATCCTAAATTAGAAATCTGAAACAGATTCAAATTACCAAAATCCAAATTTTCGAGCTTCGAAATTCGTGCTTCGAGTTTCATTTTATGTACCTTTTAAAATTTGATGTCGGGATAGCGGTTTTTTCATTTAATACCATATAGCCCTCAAACATGGGCAGATTTTCAATAAATTCAATTCCCTTTTTGCCCATGGCAAAGGCGGCCGTAGCGAACCTGTCCGCCTCGTAAACGTTGGGGCCGATCACGGTTAATGAGGCAACTTCGGTGGCTGCCTGTCCGGTTTTGGGGTTATAGATATGGTTTCCCCTCCGGTAGGTGCCCGAGGTGGCGATGCCGCAATCTGTTAAATAAACCACTTTGACTATTTCCTCCGTTTTAAAAGGGTTCTGGATCCCTACTTTCCATTTTTTATTATCTTTGTTTAAGCCTGAAATTTCCACATCCCCGGCAATCTCAATATAAAAATTTTTATAGCCTTTTTTCCTTAAGAGATTGGCTGATTCAAAGATAGCGTAACCTTTGACAATCCCCGAGGGATCAAGCCGGCCGTCTTTTTTGATGTCAAAGTAGCCATCGGTTTCTTTTTTGGTCTGGTCTGAGAGTTTTAGAATTTTTTTCATCTCCTTCGAGTAATCTTTTGCCTTTAATTTTCCCTTATTTATCTTTTCGATTTCAGAGGTTTTTTTATAAGTGCTGAATCTCTGATC
>CAYTPB010000131.1:0-1928 GCA_964439785.1 uncultured Gammaproteobacteria bacterium | reverse complement strand
GTGGGGAAGTTGCCCTCAAATCCCAAACCCTGGAGCTCCTGGGCCCACCGGTATAAATTGTTTTCCTCAAAAAAGACGAAATATTCCCGGGGATTTTTAACTTCTTTTAGTTTTTTAATGACATCTTTGGCGTCTTCAATTTTTAGAAGTCCCTGAAATAGTTTCAGACGGCGCTCTCTGTTAAAATCCGACTCCTCAGCATGGGAAACTTCCTCCTCCATGACATAATCCCTGACATCTTCGATTGCCCCGACCAAAACTTCAAAACCTGATTGCTGGAGTTTGTAAGCTATCGGAAGACCTAAGCCGCTGAAGGTGATGAAGGCGTATTTCATTGTTACATAACCTTTCTTTGATGTTGTAACAAGAGCTTGCTCATAATATTATTGTAAACATTTTAATATTAAGAAAATATAGTACAATCTTTTCATGGCTGAAAAGTTAAAAAAAGTGGTGGTGGTTTTTTTCACCTATAACGAGAAGGATAATATTGAAAGATCGGTTGAGGCAGTGCTGGAGCAGGAAAAAAATATGCCCGGCCACAAAATCGAGATAGTTATTTCAGATTCCCATTCGCCCGACGGCACAGGCGCAATCGCCAAAAAACTCTCTGAAAAAGACCCGAGGGTTCACTATATTGATGTGGGAAAGGGGATTGGGATGGGAATAATTGAGGGCCATCTATACTCTTTAAAAAATTTAAATCCGGATATCATGGTTCAGCTGGATGCGGACGGACAAGTGGAATGGGATGTTTTGCCGAGGCTGGTTAAGGCGATTGATGAAGGATATGACCTGGCTATTGGTTCAAGGTTTGTAAAGGGCGGGGAAAATAAATTAAGTTTTTCCAGGAGGCTTTTTACCTATGGCTCATCTTTAATTTGCCGGGTTATTATGGGGCCTTTAAATATTAGAGAATTTACCAATTCGGCCAGGGCTTTTACCCCGGAACTCTTTAAAAAAATCAACTTAAAAAGACTGCCATGGAGAGAGCAGAGCTTTATTATCCAGCCGGCTTTTTTAAATGAGGCGGTTTTAGCCGGGGCAGAATATGTTGAGGTGCCGCTGGTTTTTAAAAATCGGGCCGAAGGTTACTCCAAAAACAAAGTGCTTAATTATATCTTTGATACCTTCACCTATGTGTTGGATGCCAGGTTGCATAAGATGGGGGTTAATGTGCCAATGTTTCATTTTTTTCATAAATCAAAAACTTTTTTTAAGTTCGGGATGGTTGGGTTAACCGGGACAATTATAGATTTTACAATTTACAATTTATTGATTAAATTCGCACATTTTTCACCAGGTGTGGCTAAAATTTTCTCGACCGAGACGGCGATTTTTAACAACTTTTTGCTGAATAATTTCTGGACGTTTGGCCACCGCAACCCGGCCACCAATATATTCCAAAGGTTTGGTATTTTTAATTTAGTCAGTTTGGGGGGGCTTGGGATAGCGGTGGGGATGATTGCCGCGCTGCATGCCATTTACGGGAACGGGTATGCTTATTTCGGGCCGCTCCGGATTGCATACTATAATTTGTACTTTTTGGCGACCATCCCGCCGGCCATGGTCTGGAATTTTACCGCTAATTCCTTTATCACCTGGAAGCATAGAAAGGAAACTAAAGAGTCTGCAGCCACGATTTAACCTGATCCTTACTTAATTTTATCCAAAAAATTATTTTTGCATCTTAAACTTATACCTATGTTGGGGTGGATAATTTTAATCGTGGCGGCGATAATGCTGGCGCTCTGGTTAAGCGCGGAGGTCCGGAATGAAGAAAAACGCTCAGATCCCTTAAGCCGGACCGATTCCGGCCTTCAGTCTTCGCGGTTTGAGCGGAATGCCATGAGCCGGGTTTACGCCAGCGAAATAAATAGAAAAAGGAACCAGCCAAAAGGCAAAAAGAAGAAAAATAGAATGAGCTA
>CAYTPB010000130.1:0-1942 GCA_964439785.1 uncultured Gammaproteobacteria bacterium | reverse complement strand
AACTACCTTAAAGAGAAAGGAGAACAACTGTACGTTATCTAGACATCCAGCACAACGTCTTGACTTTTGTTTAAAAACTGATTATCCTAAACCGGCAATGGACGACAAAACCGAAACTTGCCCGAAGTGCGGCTCCACCCTAACCGATATTCAGACTACTCCGACAGGCAAAAAACTTAAAAGGTGTTCCCAGGGCTCCTGGAATTCCGAAACCAGGCAGGCGGAAGGCTGTGATTATGTTCTTTGGCTCAAGGATGAACCCCAGGAGTTGGATGAAAAATGCCCCAAATGCGGGGCCGCCCTTATGCTCCAAACTACCAGGTTCGGCAAAAAAATGAAAAAATGCTCCACTTCAGTCTGGGACCCGGCCACTAAAACCGCCTCCGGCTGTGACTATGTCGAATGGATTAACGGCACCACCGAAAATCTGGACACCAAATGTCCGGATTGCGGCGCCAACCTGGTCTTATTTACTACCGCCGCCGGCAAAAAACTGGAAAAATGTTCCACTTCCGGCTGGGATAAAGAGAAAAAGACCGCCACCGGCTGCACCTATGTCAGGTGGCTCAAGTTCGACGAGTATAACGGACCCCCTTTTTAAGGGATTTCATCATCCCAGTCTATTAAATATCCCTTTGGCCGGTCTTTTTTCCTCCCGCCCCTGCTCTTTTTCGTTCCGGGCATCCTTATCTGGCTAAAAAACTCCCCTGCCCAGGATTTTGAGCTCTTTTTTGGTGATTTTCTTCTTTTTTTGGGCATCTTTCCACCTCCTAACCTCAAATTTTATCGGTTTAGGATTAGTATCCGGTCAAAGACCGGTAAAAGTTTCGAAAGAACCCTTGTCTCGACAAACCCGGCAAAATCTGGTATACTATGGGACTTATGAGCAAAGAACTGCCGCCAATACCTCTAATAACCCTGGAAAAGGATGAAGGCTTTATTCTGATAGAACAGGAAGGCCAACCTCTGCGTGATGCCGATATTAACTTTGACTCGGTCATGGGAAGAAGCCTGCTTTATCTGGCAGGTGAGGCCCGTAGACTGCCTCCCACCAAAACCAGACGCCCCTTAATTACCGCTATTTCAAACCTGAGGAAAATCTTTAAAGATGACCCGGAAAACCCCAAAATCTTAATCGGGACTGCCGGCCGGGAAGGCCTTAAATACCGCCTGCGGGCCGATCTGGAAGTTTTTGAAGGCGGGGATAAACGTGAGCGTAACGCCTCATATTTACGCTGGAAGCTATTTAAGCCTGAGCTAGTTGAAGGAACACCCGAGAGAACTGCTATGGAAACCGCAATCTTATCAACTCTGGTGGACAAACTTTTAACCAGACAGCGCCTCTATTTTGATGACCTGCACCGCTCGCTCAACTTTATTGGCTTAACTGAAACACTGCCTGAAGGAGGGATCAGGATCCACCTCCTAACCGCCACTCAGCTAAAGGATCACTTCCAAAATACCTATTCAAAACTGCAAGGTGAATCTCAGGACCCCAAATTCCGGTCTTCTTGGAGTGAAGAAGACCAAAAACTTTGGGGAAATATCCAAAGTCTCCAAAATAAGTTAAAGGCCCATTCTCCAACCCAACTCGTTAGAAAAGTCGGGGTCAAGTTATTTACCTCCGAGGAGGAGTTTTACAAAAGTTTCCCGGCTGAAACCAATGTCCAGTTCTTCGAGCGTCCCTACTTTGACGTTGAGCTTTGATTAGAAAACAGATTTTATCCCAGATTTCCTATATAATTCCCTCATGGATGAAATTCGAAGCAAACTGGAGGACTTAAAAGACAGGTTTGGTAAAATCAGCCAAAAATTTAACAAGGAAGAACTCTTTTCCCAAATCAAGGAACTGGAAAATAAAACCTTAAAGGAAGGCTTCTGGGGTAACCAGGAAACGGCCAGGAGGGTCTCAAAAGAGCTCTCTCAAAAACAAAAAGAGCTT
>CAYTPB010000129.1:0-1978 GCA_964439785.1 uncultured Gammaproteobacteria bacterium | reverse complement strand
TTTTAGAGAGAACTTTATTTAGCTGAAGCTAACTGCTGGTCAATTACCTGTTTGAAGACGCTGTAGGGCTGGGCGCCAACCAACTCAACACCATTAATAAAGACTGTCGGAGTTCCCGATACTCCATAAGTTTTCCCCGAATCCATATCATTTTTAGCATCGGCCAGGTGGACGTTATTGTCCACACACAAATTAAACTGGGATGCATTTAATCCCATGTCTGATGCAAACTTCTTTAAGTTGTCCTTGGAAAAGGTTCCTCCATCCTCCTGGCCCTGATGAGAATAGAGATAATCATGGTAATCCCAAAACTTTCCCTGGTCATTAGCACACCTGGCGGCATTGGCCGCATTCATTGACTCGTCCCCCGCCGGATCGGTTGTCGGCTGGCCCAGGAAAGGAAAATCACGGAAGGCGAACTTAATTTTACCGGTATCTATATAATCCTTTTTAATCTGGGGGTAAGCCTGGGAGAAAAACTGCTCACAAAACGGACACTGGTAATCCGCAAACTCCACCACTAAAACTTTAGCATTGCTGTCTCCCAAAACCGGTAAATTGCCTGCCGTTACACCCTGGACAACCGGGTTGCCTGAAGAGGAGGGCAAAGGCTGGGCCGAACCGGCCGGAACCGCATTTCCCGCCGCCAGACTGCCGCTTGTCCCCATCGGTTTAATAACGCCGCCTGCCAGCAGGACACAAACTCCAATTACAAGAGAACCGATCAATATGGAAGCCTGTATAGACAAGGGAAAATTCGAGTTTTCTTTCACAAGCCCTAGCTTATAAACTTTAGTAGCTTTTGTCAACATGGGTCGGCGGCAGGAAACCCGAGCTTACTTTATCTTGCAAACCTTATTCTCATTCCTGAGCATTAAAATCAGGCTTAAAACCAGTAAACCCAAAGCCAAAAAAGAAATTTCCCTGCCCCTAAAGGGTAAGTAAGCCACCGCCCCCGTCAATCCGAAAAAGGACACCACAGGTAACCCGCAGGAAACACATCCCGCCCCCAAAACCCCAAAAAACGACCCGCCCATTATGCTCAATTTAGAACCCTTAAAACCCCTTATCCTCTTAAAAGCTAAGGATAAGTTAAGACCGGTTAGAAGGGAAATTAAAATCAAAACAAAAAGCCCAAGTGAGGTCATATCCGCCCTGGCCCCCAAAAGCAGCAGGGTCAAAATATCGATTTTATAAGCTAAGGGGTAAGCTCCCGTAACGGTGTTTAAAACCAGGTGGCTGTTGAAGGAATAAATTACCGCAATAAAATATAACAGGCTGATTAATAGGCTCAGAAGAAAAACTTTTTTACTCATTAATGCTCCATGATGTCAACCGCCACTTCCCGGCGGAAAGTATGCCAGGCATCCGGGAAAGGTACAATCGACAAAAGATACCTCAAGGCGATAAACTGCTTAATAAACCAGGCCCAAACTCCGCCGATTTTAAAACCCAGGGCATTACTCAAAGCAAAATGCTCCCCAATGGGCACCACAAACTGGCTTTTTGGAGGGATAAACTTCCTTGATTCTGAATTCTTCATTCTTAATTCCACATTCCGCGCAGCGGTTTTCGCCTCAGCTATGGCTGCCCAGGCAGTCTGGGACACAAAACCTTTTTCCGGATTGCCAATCTGGGCAAAATCCCCCACCACAAACACCTCCGGGTGGCTCTCCACACTTAAATCATCCAGCACCGGGATCTGGCCCTTTTTCCCCAAATTCACCCCCTTAACGCCGTTTTCCAAACCAATCCCCTTCACCCCGGCTGTCCAAATTAAATAATCAAAGGGGATTTTCCCGCCACCACCTGAAATAATTTCCCCCTTCTTAACCTCTTTTATGGCGCAGTTTAACTTCACATCCACTCTCAAGCTTTTTAATTTTCTCAGGGCCGCCTTTTGGGCCCAGGAAGGCATCCCTCCCAAAACGTTACCTGTTGCCTCAAGTACGGTAATTTTTCTCTTGTGGTCTAAAAG
>CAYTPB010000128.1:0-1995 GCA_964439785.1 uncultured Gammaproteobacteria bacterium | reverse complement strand
AGAATTAGTTAATCGTGACAGGGGAACCGCTGCATTCAAAGCCTCCGGCCGGCTGGCCGTTGTAAAAAACATTAACGTAAGCATGCTTTAAACCGGCCGCAGGATAATTAAAGCTTTGGATTTTAGTGACAGTCGACCCGCAACCTGTAGAACCCTGGGGAATAGGCGGATCTCCGGAAAGTGTCGCTCCCACACAACCGCTGCTGGCCGAACCGTTTACCTGGACAGTAACCATGGTCGAGGTAGTCCCGCTGCTGGGTGATACCGTGCAGGTAATTGTAATCGGCAAGTTACTGTAGTTAACATAATTGCCTGTGTTGATTGTAGTACCAACAGTATAAAAGCCTGTGACCGGCGAATTTAAAGATGAATACTGGTTTGATTCCATCTTAGTCATAATTTCCCAATCATTCCCATTGGAAGTATAGTAGTAGTGGTCTGTTGGACTATTTAACGGGTCAACCGGCAAAGCTCCATAATGCACATTAGAATAACTTTTCAGGTTAACCTTAACCCAGCCCGTGCCGTCGGTATTCCTGGCCCCGGGGTCGGTGGAGGAGTTGGGGCAGGGAGCGGAACTGCCGCAAAGGATCTGAGACTGCGAAATTCCCTGCTGCTGGCCATAAGTTATAGCGCTGGAGATGGCCTGCTCGATATTTTTAAAGTCGGCCAGCCTGGTTGAATCCCGGCCTCTTTTCACTGCCTCAACCGGATTGACCATGATCAAAACAATCCCGAACAAAATTATCAACAAAAACACCACTACCAACAGTTCAATCATGGTAAAACCGGTGTTCTTTGTCTTTTTGTTCACTATCTCAGTGTTTCATAAGAAAAGCTTTGGATCAAGACTTTCCGTTGCCTGGATTGGATTGAACCCAAACTTTTGATATAATTGCTGGGCTTGCCGCCATCGTCTAGTGGCCTAGGACACATGATTCTCATTCATGAAATCGCGGGTTCAACTCCCGCTGGCGGTACCAAATTTTGACACTAAACTTCATACCAAATCTCCTAATACTGTATACTAAAATTAATGCTCGAGGCGGATATACCTCCCCAAAAAAATAACCGGTTTTTCCTTTTTAAGCTGTTTAGGGAAAACTTATACATCAAAATCGGAACCGAGATTGTGGTTTTAACCACCATTGGCACAATTTTAGCCAGCATCGGCACTTTCCATAAAATCTACTGGCCTCTTTTCCCCATCCCCATCCTCTTCGGAATCCTTATCTCGCTCACGGTCTGGTTTATCATCAAACCGGTAGCAGAACTCCGGCAGGCCGCCAGACTTTACGCCAAAGGCGAACTGCTCCATAGAATCAATATTAAAACCGGGGACGAAATTGAGGATATCGCCAAGGATTTTAATAAAATGGCCGAAAACTTGGACCAAACCCTCAAAAACTACCAGCAAAGCTCCAACCAGATCTCGCTTGAGGCCGCCAAGATGAACATTATTTTAGCTTCAATCGCCGACGGGATTATCGTTTTAGATATGCACCGCAGCGTTATTTTAATCAACAGGGCAGCCGAAAAGATAACCGGCTATTCCGAAGCTGAGATGAAACAAAAAGACATTGCCACCTTAATCACCATCGTTAACGCCGAAGGGCTGCCCGTTTCCCCTTCGGAATACGCACCAGTCGATCTAAATCACAGCCAGACTATCGCCCCTTTCGTCAGCAACATGGTTTTTACTTTAACCGGCAAAAACGGAGCCAAGATACCCGTTTCCTTTACGGGTGCCCCCATCACCGGCAACCTCCAGTCTGATTTGGGCACGGTTTTAGCTATCCACAGCCTGGCCAGGGAAAAACAGCTGGAATCCATCCAGCTGGACTTTGTCTCCATGGCTTCCCATGAACTCAGGACTCCCTTAACCTCCATCATCGGATATATGTCGGTTTTCCTGGAAGAGAACGAAACCAAACTCAACCCCCAACAGAAAGATTTCCTCAACCGGATTTTAATCAGCGCCAGACAGCTAGGAGC
>CAYTPB010000127.1:0-2024 GCA_964439785.1 uncultured Gammaproteobacteria bacterium | reverse complement strand
ATAGCTATTACCAACTGACTGGCTTCTGGACATCAAAACGTTATCATAAACAATGTTTCTCCCTGGTGGTCCATAATTCACCACCGATTTGGCATCCTTGACTAATTTTTCGGCATTTATCACCCCTGAATGCATAAAATCATTTTGCTTAAGCCCTCTTATCCAGCCGCCAACGTCCTGATTAACTGTGTTTTTAACCACTAAACTGTCAACTTCCCCGACTGAATAGACAATCAAACAACCCTCGGTTTTAGAATCGGCTAATGTCACATTATTGCTGGGGGTGTGGTCGTTAGATTCCGATCTGCTAAAAACATAGGCTACCCCGCAATCTATCGCATCGCAATGGCTTAGATTTGCCTGTCCCTGGGGAGTTGTGCCTAAAATTTCATAACCCTGTCTGGAGTGTGACGCCCGAAGCTCCTCCAAATCGGCTTTCTGGGGAGTGACAATATAGAACCCGTCCGACAAACAATTTTGGGCAGCCATATCTTTTGCTAAGATTTGGTCGCACCAATTGGAGACAAAAAGAGCGTCCAAATTACTGCCATAGGTATTGGATATATTAACTTCCCCCAAATTTTGGGCTACCAGTCCCGGCGCTTCGGAGTTATTAAACTCACAGCCGTCAACTGTAACTTTTCCGGCCCTTTTCCCGGCCTGCTTTAAAACCGGATCATGGTCACTGCCGGGCCCTTTCCCGACTGCCAAAACTACCGAGTCCCAGGGACTCAAGGGCGCTTTATAGCCCCCCTTGCCGGCTATTTTAGATCCGCCGTCAAACTTAATGCCGTTCATTGTCAGCTCGCCGGCCATATTCTCAAGAAAGAGCATGTTTTTCTCTGAGGTCCCCCAAATTGTATCCCCCTTCCCATCCCTCCTTAGATGGGATAATTCCTCTTTAAGTTTAAGCTGGGTTCCCGCCGGGTCGCCGGCAATTTTGATTTTAGCTCCCTCAGGCAGCTCCACCACAACTCTTTTGTCAATTAAGATCTCCCCATCGGGCAGGTTAATCAAAATTTCTTCATGCCTTAAAAGTGATTCCTTAACAGCCTTTTTTAAAGTCTCTTCCAGTTTGGCGGCATTCCAGCCTGTTTCCTTGGCAATATCAATCAAGGAGGGGAAAGGAGGGACTAATTCTGCAGCTTTGGGGTAGCCAGATAAAACCCTCCCAATCGGAGACAAGACTGCTGTAGCACCAGCCAGCATCCCTAAAAATCTACGCCGGCCAATATCAGGATTAAAGGGTGGTTTCCCTTCACCCTCCCTATCAGGCATAATTAATGATAGCTCTCAGCTTATATAAAAAATCAAGGGGATAAATTATTTAAAGGTTACTGGCCAATAGTAATGTTTATAGGACCGGTTGAACCGCCGGTAGCTACATTTGTAATACCACCCTGGCCGCCAACAGGAACTGTAACAGTTGTGCCCGGTGTAGTAACTGTTATAGTAGGAGCTACTGCTACGCTTGTTACAACCGACACCGGCTGTTGGCCTGCTTCCCAGGAAAATAACTGGTTATTGGCTCTCACTGCAACACTTCCTGCTCCGAATCCGTCAATACTAAACCCAACCGGAATAACTTCCCAGGTGTTGCTACCATTAGTAAAGGCTTCTCTGTTGTTAGTCCTAAAAAACTCTCCGCCTACCGTATGCTGGTACGAATTTTGTCCGCTCGAATCGGTAAAAATTTGGTTCTCCGTACAGGGCCCAACAACTGCGGGAACAGTTCTCCAGATAGTTGCGGCATCACCGGTTAATTGGCAGTTACCAAAATTTACAAAATCCGATGGATTAAAATCTGCCTTAACAACAGCAGTTGTAGTTAGGGAAAGACCCGCCGCCAGACTCAGCCTCAAGGCCCATTTTTGGGCCGTTTTAGTGGATTGTCTAACTATCTCTCTGGCGTTCTCAGCGGTCATTTTAACATCGAAATTATATTACCCTGAAAACCAATTGTCAATATTATGTGTAGGCAGGCCACATAGGTAACACTTTGTTAAAGAAGATTTTGTCAGCAT
>CAYTPB010000126.1:0-2040 GCA_964439785.1 uncultured Gammaproteobacteria bacterium | reverse complement strand
GTGTTTTTATTAATTTTGGGTTTGATTGCTTACGCTTTGGTTTTTCCGCTGGTGAGTTTATCTTTGGGAGCTTTCAGCATCAGGCAAAATTTAAAAGATTCGGCATCCTTAATTCAGGAGGGAAATTTTGACCAGGCATCTTCTAAGGTAAACCAGGCCGAGATTACCTTAAACCAGATGGAGGGGTTGGTAGGGTCATTATCGATCCTGAAGAGGGTTAACATCTTAAACTCACAGATTGATACTCTTGACCAGCTTTTATCAACTTTAAGTGTGGGGGTGGAAGGAGTAAGCCATGCCACGGCCGGAACCCAGGCGCTTTACCAGACTACCAAGGTTATCTCGGGCGAGGACCCGTCCGATCCCAAGCCTTTATTTGATAAGGCTCAACTGGAGTTGTCGACTGCCAGCGACCAGATTCAGCAGGTGGAGGCAAAGCTAAACGATGACAGTTTTATTAATTTGCTACCGGTTTTTGCCAGGGATAGGGTGGCGGATTTCCAGTCAAAACTGAAGTTTTACTCCGATTTAGTGGAGAAGGCCAGGGTAGCGTCAACTATTTTGCCGGATTTGACGGCGGTTGACGGAAAAAAGAGTTATCTGGTGCTCTTGGATAATAATCTTGAGCTTAGGGGCTCGGGCGGTTTTATCGGTTCGTATGCCAAACTGGATTTTAAGGGAGGCCGGTTAAGGAATATTACGGTTGATGATATTTATAATTTGGACGGACAGTTAAAGGAGCATGTTGAGCCGCCGCCGGAGATTAAGAGTGACTTGGGACAGAAGGATTACTTTTTAAGGGATTCCAACTTTGAACCGGATTTTCCAACAGCGGCCAGGCAGGCTGAGTTTTTCTATAACAAAGAGGCGGGGGATAGGGTTAATGGTGTTTTTGCGATGGATTTAACAGCTTCCGGGAAATTATTGGATGCGGTGGGGGGGTTGGACTTGATTGATTATAAAGAGCATGTGGATGGAAGCAATTTATTCCAAAAGGCAATTACACATGCGGAAGTTGGATTTTTCCCGGGTTCCCAGGCTAAAAAAAACTATTTAACCTCTTTGGAAAATCAGCTGTTTAATAAGGTCTTTTTCCTTTCTAAACAGAACTGGCCGGCCATAATTTCGGCAATCAGCAACTCTTTGACTGAGAAACATATGTTGGTTTATCTGGATGATCCACATCTTTTTTCCTATGTGACAGGGGAGAGTTGGGGAGGGGCACTGCCGAGACCGGTGCCTGATGTTTCAGGTCAAAATCATGACTTTTTGGCGGCCATTGATACCAACTTGGGTGCAAATAAAGCTAATTACTATTTAAAGAGAAGTTTTAATTTACAGACTTCAATTGGGAAAGAAGGCCAGATTTACCATCATTTACAGATAAATTACACCAATTCCAGCCCATCAGATGTGTTTCCGGCCGGAACTTATAAAAACAGGTTTAGGATTTATTTGCCTCTGGGAACAACATTAACTAAGGCTACTTTTGGTGATGCCGACATTACCAAGCAAGCTACTACCTTCTCAGATTATGGAAGGACAGGTTATGAGATGTTGATACCGGTGGCTCCAAAGGAGACAAAGACTTTAACTTTAGATTATCAGCTGTCAAAACCGCTAAGTTTTGCTGCGGTAAGCGGTGGAAATAAAGCCAATTATCAGCTAGATGTTTTTAAGCAATCAGGAACTGACAGGGATCCTTTTTCCTGGGACCTGACTTATCCGATTAATATGAGCTTATCCAGCGTTGGCGGTCAGGATATCACTTCGGCTCAGCAAGAATATAAGGTAAATACGGATCTTCAGTATGATCGTACTCTATCTGCCGACTTCAGCCAGTAAAAATTTTCGATTAAATTTGATTCCATCTGTTCCACTCCATTCGGTTCTAATCTGGTAAAATTTGCACGTTGTGGACAACTCTCTTAAAAGCTATTTTCAAAATCCTAAGTTATGGGATTAAGTTTAAGCATATAAAAATTCCCCACATTCACACTGGAATCCCACCACTAGTTTAGGATAATACCTGATTCATTC
>CAYTPB010000125.1:0-2052 GCA_964439785.1 uncultured Gammaproteobacteria bacterium | reverse complement strand
TTATTAATTCATTTGGGGTTTGGGCGCCGGTAGCGGTAGTGCTTTTGATACTGATCAGCACTGTTGTCCCGCCTTTGCCTTTGCCGATTCCGCTGGTTGAGATTGCGGCCGGGCTGGCTTTCGGTTTCTGGGAGGGAGCGGTTTTGGTCTGGTTTGCCCAAGTTTTTTCCTCCCTGACTGCTTTTGGCGCTTCCAGATATTTTGGCAAAAGGATCCTTTCGGTATTGAACAACCGTATCTTTAACCTTTACCGGCAATATTTAAACAGGCGGGGGCCGGTGGCGGTTTTTTTAATCAGGATGGCGATGGCCGCGCCTTTTAACGTCATCAGCTATCTGGCGGGGATGACCCAGATGAAAATTTTCAGCTTTACCCTTGCTACGGCTTTAGGGGTAATTCCGGAGGTGGTTTTGTTTACATTTTTGGGTTCGCAGTTTCGGAGTATTCACTTAAATTTGGGCCATGTGGTTATATTGATTGTCGGGGCCGGCGCCGCCGGGTCGGCCCTGGCTTTTTTGACAATGAGGTTTCTAATGCCCAAAATAATGTCTTCTGCCAAATAAACAGTCTTCATTTCAGGTTTTGAGTAAACCAGCTGTTTATCCCGTTAAAAAGCGCCTGGGCAATTTCTTCCTGGCGGGCGCCCGTCCTATCGCTTAACTTACTGTATTCGTCATCTGAGGTTAAAAAAACCGTCTCCTGTAAAGTTGCCGGCATCGCCGCCTTATTCATAATATTGTCGTTAAAGTCGGTAGTGTCGCCATCAGGCATATTGAGGCCTGAAACCAAAGCCTGGTGGATAACTTCGGCAAATTTCTGGTCCTTGTCCGGGTTTTCACCGTAAAGCCCCTGGGTATAATCCATGGTGGTATCGTTGTTATAGTTTAGATGGATACTGATTAAGGCATTGGCGTGGCTGTTGTTGCAGATTTGGGCGCGCTCTGAGTTTGTGGCATCGGTGGTGTCATCGGTCCTGGTCATGACTACCCCATATTTATTTTTTTCCAGAAGGTTTTTTAGCCTCATGGCAATATCAAGATTGACATCTTTTTCGTCTATTCCGTTATAGGTGGCACCGGTATCATCGTTCCCGTGGCCGGGGTCAACGCAAACTATATGGGCGGGCGGCGGGGGAGTTGGGGAAGGAGTGGGGACAGGTGTTATCTGGTGAAATTTAGGGAGGAAGAGACTGCTTAAGAGGGTAATAAATGATAAAAGATATGTCACTTTCTTATCTTAAGTTCTAAAAGTGAACTATAGATAAAGGTTGCGTAAGAGATTCCAAAGACTTGTATTTTTTCCAGCAATAGCTTATAAAAAGCTTAAATTAAAGAGGGGGTGAGAATAAATGAGTATAGAAAGTAAAATATCTCCTGATATAGAGCCAGAAAATAGAACTTCTAGATTTCCTTTTAAGAGAGCTTTAGCTAGAGCAGCAACTATCCCGGTGGTAGTAGCTACAGTGCTTACTCTAGGCGCAATACCAGCTTTTGCAGCGGGGGCCGGAGATGGCTCGCAGGCATCAGATTGCGGAGCTGGTCACGGTGCGTTTGCTGACGTGAATGGCAATTTCGGCTTCCTTGGTGCAGAGGGTGGCACACCCGGTTATCATAATGGTGCAGTCGGACAGGAGCAAGGAGCAACGGGTTACAACAACAGTAATCTTTGTGGAAATCCATAAAATTAGGCCTATTTAAACTAAAGGCAGCCCACCGGGGAAACCCGGTGGGGGTATGGATTTAATTTTAAAAAGAGAGGGGGTGTGAAAATAATGAATATTAAGAAAATTTTAGCAGGAGCAGCAGCGACAGCTTTGATGTTTGGAACAATGGCTGTTCCAGCATTTGCGACAAAAACACAGGGTGATTTTGGACCAACTACAGGAGGTGGTTTTGATCAATACGGATATAACGACACAGCAAGAATCTTCAATGGAACAGGTTCCAGCTGGTGTGTAGCCGGAGGACAAACTGCCAACTGCGTGGACCCTTACGGAAATGATCAACTTGTAATGAAATGGAATGCAGCTTGGGATGCATGCAACGCTAACGG
>CAYTPB010000124.1:0-2053 GCA_964439785.1 uncultured Gammaproteobacteria bacterium | reverse complement strand
TTAAGGGGCCATATGATACGGGAATTTACGGCGCGGCCTATAAATTTCTGGAGGCGGTGGTTTTTGTCCCTTCGGCCGTTTCAACGGCTCTTTTCCCGGTTTTGGCCAGCCTTTCCCATACTGAGCCCAGGAAAATTTACAGCCTTTATTTAAAGGCGACAGCGGTTTTATTTGGTCTTTCGCTTTTGGTGGTGGCGGGTTATTATCTGGTTTTGCCTTTAATAATCACTGAATTCTTGCCCCAGTACCTTTTATCAATCCAGTCAATCAGGATTTTAACCTTAACCATCCCGTTTATGTTCATGATTTCCCCCCAGGCTTTGGTGCTTTTGTCAAACAAAAGGTACTTAAACCACTTAATCTGGATTTCTATTTTTAACTTAGTTTTAAATGTCTTACTAAACTTAATTTTTATCCCCAAATATAGTTTTATCGGTTCATCCTGGGTGACGCTTTTTTCTGACGTTGTGAGTTTTGGCATTTTTTCTGTTTATATTTATCTTCAGTTTGCCCGGCGGGATTAATATGAGCAAAAGAGCCGAAACTTCAATAATTGTGGTTAACTGGAACGGTTTGGAACTTTTGAAAATTTTGCTGCCGTCAATTTTCAGACAAACTTATAGGGATTTTGAGCTTATTCTGGTAGACAATGGTTCTATTGATAAATCTTTGGAGTTTATAGAGAAAAGGTATCCCCAGGCCGTTACCGTAAAACTTGATAAGAATTATGGTTTTGCCGCCGGAGTAAACAGGGGGATTGAAAAATCAGAGGGGAAATTTATTGTTTTAATAAATAACGATACGGAGTTGGATAAGGATTGCCTAAATTATCTGGTGGAGGCGGCTAAAAGAAAAAAGGAGACAGGTTTTATCGCGGCCAAAATGCTGAATTTTTACAAAAGGGGGGTAATTGATTCCTGCGGAGATTATATCGATGCGGTAGGCCACGCCAACAACATTGGCTTGGGTGAAAAAGATAGGGGCCAGTACAGGTCAGGGGAGGTTTTTTTAGTGACAGGAGGAGGAAGTTTGATTAAAAGGGGAGTTATAGAAAGTGCAGGGATGTTTGATGAGGATTTTTTTATGTATTTTGAGGATGTGGATTTTTGTTTAAGGGCCCAGCTTAAAGGGTTTAGAGGATACTTTGAAGAAAAAGCCAAAATCTACCATATCCATAAGGCTTCATCCGGCAAAGTTAAACCTTTAACCGAGTATCTTCAGTTCCGGAATTTAACTTATACAATTTTAAAAGATTTTCCCAGGGCTTTGCTTTTGTATAAGCTGAATTTTATCAGGATAATTTTGGTAAATATCAACACCGTTAGGTTTTTGGCTGCCCAGGGATATTTAAGGGAGGCTTTAAGGGCGGATTTTTATATTCTTTTGCATTTACCCCAGATTTTAAGTAAAAGAAGTAAAATCCAGAACTCAAAAGTTGTCGGGTCAGAGTATATTATTAAAAATATCAGGGAAAAAAGGATAACTTTTTTTGGTTTAATAAAGGGAGGAATATAAATGAATTTAGTCTGGTTTTTAACAATCGGGACGCTTTTTTCGGTGATCCTGGGAGAGTTTGGCCATTACCCATTCGGGGCATCGGGTGTGGCCATAAGCTTAATTGATATTTTGTTGGTTGCAACCCTTTTGGTATTTTTAATCTGGAAGGTTGGGATAAAAAAAGAACAGCTGGAATTTAAGAGATTTAAATGGTTAGGTTTGTTTTGGTTAACAGGTCTTATTTCCATAATCTTTTCGGGAATTTTCGGCGGCGGGCTTTATCTTCTACGGTATATTATTTACAGCTTGAGCCTGTTTTTGGGGTTTTATTTAGTTAAGTCAAAAGTTGCAACCTTAAAAAAACTAATTGATATATCTTTGGTTTTAGGGGTGGGTCTTGCACTGGCCGGTTTTTTTCAGCTTGTTTTTTATCCCAACCTTGATGCCTTGACATCCTTTGGTTTTGATCCGCACCATGGCAGGCTGGTGTCTTCATTTTTGGACCCCAATTTTATTGGGGCTTTTTTAAATATTTTGGTGGTTTTAAGTTTGTTTA
>CAYTPB010000123.1:0-2096 GCA_964439785.1 uncultured Gammaproteobacteria bacterium | reverse complement strand
CCAGATTGCTTTCCACCTTTTGTCCGAAGGCTTTATGTTTTCCAAGGAATCCGAAAGGAGTTTTTTCAGAAAACATGAAAAGGGTTTTGAGAGGTTTTTGGAAATCCTGCCCGGCGCCACCACCTGGCTGGCCATCACCTCTCCCATCTGGCTCTCCTTCGCCCTGCCATTCGCCGTCGCCTACATCCTGCTCTTGGCAGATGTTTACTGGCTCTTCACCTCCTGGAAAATCTCCATCCTGGTAGTTGTAGGTTATAAAAGGATGGAAAAAGCTATTGCCACCGACTGGCTTGGAAAATTAAAGGCCGATTTTCCCAAAAAATGGGAAGACTATTACCATCTGATTTTACTGCCTGTCTCTAAGGAAGAACTTTTTATTTTACAACCGGCCATAGATGCTATTTTTAACTCCGATTATCCCAAAGACAAAATATTTTTGTCAGTCGGTTTTGAGGAAAAATACTACACCGAAAAAACCCAAAAAATTGCCAACTATTTTAAGGAAAACGCCGATAAAATCGGTGGAGCCTTTGCCACTGTCCATCCCTCAGGCCTGCCCGGAGAAATTCCCGGCCCCGGCACCAACAGGAATTGGATGGTTAACAATGCAGTCAAAGAATTTAAAAAGCGGGGTATTAAACCCAAAGATGTTTTAGTCACTACACTGGACGCCGATTTTGTCATCCATAAAAAATTCCTGGCCGGTGCGCTCCATAAATATTTGTCGCTGCCGGAAACAACCAGGAATAAAATCTCCATGACCGGTGTCTTTTTATATAACAACAACTACTGGCAGGCCCCCGCCCCCATGAGGCTTCTGGCTGCCGGCACTGCTTTTTGGCAGCTTTCCGAGATGGTCGGCTCCGATAAATACATTAACTTCTCCTCCCTGTCTATGAACATGCAGTCTCTCCTTGATGTCGGACTCTGGATGCCGGACAAAGTCAACGACGATTCCGGCTTTTACTGGAAAGCCTATTACTACTTTAAAGGCGACTACAAAGTTATTCCCCATTACCTGCCCATCAGCGCCGATGCCAACCTGGACACCACCCTCTGGAAAACCTTCAAAAACGCCTGGGGCCAGCTCAAAAGATGGGCCTACGGCGTTGAACACGTCCCCTTTATTTTTACCCAATATTTCAAAAGGACGGACGTTGATTTTTGGGATAAGACCGACAAACTCCTGTTTATCTCCTGGTCTTATTTTAAATGGGGTACTCTGGCGCTTTTTATCGCTTTTGCCGGCCTTCTCATTCCGGTTTTTAATCCCCATTACAGCCAATCGGTTTTGTCCGTTAACCTCCCCACTATCTCCTCCTGGATTTTGGACGGCGCCTACCTGGGGCTTTTCTCAACTATTTATGTCCATGAAAAAACCGTTGTCCCCCGACCCAAAGATTGGAATATAATCATAAGGATCTGGTCATTTTTGCAGTGGCTTTTGGTGCCTTTAATTTTGGTGACTATTGCCACCTTCCCGGCCATAGATGCCCAGACTACCTTAATGCTGGGAAAGCATTTGGAATTTAGGGTCACCAATAAAGCCCGCGCCAACCAAACAGCATGATCAAGTTTAAAGTTTTCAAAAATTTTGTTTCCCGGGATAATTTGATTTTTTACACCACAATTTTTAACCTGGGCCTAGCAGCTTTAATGATGTTGTCTGTTGCCTTAAATACCCCCAAGCTGCCCAAACAGCTTCCGCTTTTTTATTCGCTCCCTTGGGGATCCGCCCAGCTGGTCGACATCAGCCAGTTTTTGATTTTACCTTTTATTGCCATATTAATTACCCTGGTTAACTTGGCTATTTCCTGGCACCTCGAATCCCAGCTGGCCTTAAAAAGGATCTTATCAATCAGCTCGGCAGTTATCACCCTGTTAGTTTTGATTACCACCTTTAGGATAATTTCTATCTTTACTTAAAAAAATGACACTTAATATTTTGCTGCCCTTTTTGGTCAGTTTCGCAATCACAGTCTTCACCATCCCATTTACCATAGCTTTAGCCAACCGTCTCCACTTGGTTGACAACCCCAAATTCCGTCCTCATCCGGCCCATATCCAGGCAAGAATTGTTCCCCGGGCCGGCGGCC
>CAYTPB010000122.1:0-2119 GCA_964439785.1 uncultured Gammaproteobacteria bacterium | reverse complement strand
ATAGCTACTTAGAGAAAGGAGGACAGGCGTTCTCCATCTAGGGGTCCAGTACAGGGTCTTGACTAATTTTTACCAAACGCTTACAATCGCCTTACTTCCCCGAATCAAATTTTATGCCCAAACTTAAGAGAGTAAAAAAAGTTGATTTGCAACGCAAAAAAGCTTCGCTTTATTCATCTGCAAGCGAAAGAATCTCCAAGTCAAAAAGGGACGACGCTTGGCTGCTGTCACGGCTGGATCATCTCTGGTCAAACTATTTTTCCGATGTGAGACAGGTTAATCCGGTCTACATTAATTTTGGCCGCTACTCCCGCTTTCGCTTAGGCTCGATCCGTTTTGATCCCATCTCAAAGAAATCCTTTATTACCATCACCGGCATGTTTAAGGATCCCCATATCCCGATGGAGGTGGTTGACCAGACCATTGCCCATGAACTGACCCATTACACCCATGGTTTTTCTTCCCCCAGAACTCGGATGCATAAATATCCCCACACCGGCGGAGTTATCAAAAAGGAACTTGAGGATAGGGGCTTGCACCACTTGGTCAAAGCTTACGCTTCCTGGGTCAAAAATTACAAAAAAAGCCTGTTTGGTGAATAACCCCTTTAAAATTCCCTAAAAAACATGTATTATCCAAAAACCCTGCCTAATCTCAGGCATGGAAGAGCTAAATTCAAAACTTCAAACTTACAAACTGCCAATCCTGCTGTCCCTTTTGGGTATAGTTTTAATCTTAGGCGGAGTTTTTTCCTCGGACCTGGTTAATTTTAAGAAACCTGTCCAGGCCCAGAATTTTCCCAGGGAAAGCTTAGTCAGCGCTACAAAATTCACCGAAATCAAACTGGACATTTCCGGGGCGGTTAATAACCCGGCAGTTTATTCCCTGCCCGCAGATTCCCGGGTAGAAGATGCCATTAAAACCGCCGGAGGGTTTAGCCCCAGTGCCAATGCTGATTATATTGCTAAAAACATCAATCTATCTCAAAAGCTAACAGACGGCCAAAAAATTTACGTTCCTTTCGAAGGGGAAAACCTGGGGGGAGTGACCGGGGCGGGCCCCCAATCATCAGGCAGTCCGGTAAATATAAACTCGGCTTCGCAGTCCGATCTGGAAGCCCTGCCGGGAATCGGTCCCTCAAGCGCCCAAAAAATCATCAGCGGCCGGCCGTATACTTCCGTCAATGACCTGACCGCTAAAAAAATAGTCACAAAAGCTGTTTTTGGTAAGATTCAATCGCAAATCACTGCTAATTAATGACTAAAAGCCTGTGGCTAAATTTAACTCTCCTTGGATTAGTTTTTCTTTTTTTATTTGATCTCCGGATTTACCAGACCGGCGGTTTAAAGCCCAACCTTTATAAATTCAGCTCGTTTAGCATTGAAGAGCCCGATTCATACTCTGTTCAGATCCGGCAAGCCTTGTCCGAAAAATTAAATCAAACTTTGCCTTCCCCCCAATCAGAGCTTTTAAACGGGATCCTGCTCGGCCAAAAATCCGACCTGCCCAAGGACCTAAAGAACAATCTTGTAACAACTTCAACCGTCCATATTGTGGTCGTTTCGGGGCAGAATTTAAGCCTGCTGGCCGGTTTTGTGTTTGTCCTGGCGCCTTTTTTAGGCAGGAGGAAAACCATTGTCTTAACTTCCGTTGTTATTTGGGGTTTTAGCGCCCTAACCGGTTTCCAGCTGCCGGTCCTCCGGGCCGCCATTATGGCCGAGCTAACCTTTTTGGCCCAGCTTTTAGGCAAGGATAGGGAAGGCTACTGGGTTTTAATCATGACTGCCGCCATTATGCTTTTAATTGATCCTAATTGGCTGTTTTCCGTTTCCTTCCAGCTCTCGTTTATGGCCACTGCCGGGGTAGTGGTTTTAGCGCCCCTCTTGGAAAAGAAGCTGTCCCTTTTACCAGATCTGGTCAAACAGGATTTGGCCGTAACTTTAGCCGCCCAGGCTTTAACCTGGCCAATTATAGCCTCAAATTTCCATCAAATCAGCCTGGTTGGGATTTTAGCCAACGCTTTCATTCTCTGGACTATCGGTCCAATTATGATTTTAGGTCTCATAACTTTATTCCTAAGTTTTATTAGTTTTACCCTTGCCCAGCTCTTTGGAGTTAT
>CAYTPB010000121.1:0-2119 GCA_964439785.1 uncultured Gammaproteobacteria bacterium | reverse complement strand
CCCTCCCCGACCCCGCCACCATTAATTTTACCTGAAGTCCGGTGTATTCATGTATAGGTACACCATGCTTACCTGCCGATAGCAGGATTACTCCCCTGGCCTGGCCAACCGAAATGGCTGTGGTGGTATTTGCCCCGAAAAATAACATCTCAATTACAATCAGGTCGGGCTTAAATTTTTCTACAATATTTTCAATTCCTTCGTGAAGTTGAACCAGCCGCTCGGCCATAGGTTTGTCCTTAGGGGTGACGACGGCGCCGTAGTCAATCAGCTCTAAATCGTATTTAAATTCCCGGTTTAAAATATCATCGGGCACCCTGATTAAACCGTAACCTGTGGTGGCAGTTCCGGGGTCAATTCCTAAAATTATCATTTAGACCAGCTCTTCCGGGATATCAAAATTGGCGTAGACTCTGTGGATATCATCGTTCTCCTCCAGTTTCTCCGCCAGGGATAATACCTTTTTAGCTTCATCCGGGTCCCCAATTTCCATTAAAGTGTTAGGTTTAAAAACCAGCTCGGATGATTCTACCTGGAAACCTGCCTGAGTAATTTTATTACTCATAGTAAACAACTCCGGGCTTTCCACATAAACAAAATACTTTTGCATCCCATCATCTACAAAATCCTCCACATCACCGGCCCCCAAATCAATTAAAGTTAACATTTCATCATCCATATTTTCCCCCCTGGTCTTAACCCTGATTTCACCCTTTTTGTCAAACATATAGGAAGTACTGCCGGAAGAGCCCAGACTTCCGCCCGACCTTTCAAAAATATTCCTGACTTCCTGAAGGGTCCGCAATTTATTGTCGGTAATCCCCTCGGCTAAAAAGGCCGCTCCTCCGGGACCAAAACCTTCATAAAGCACCTCTTCAATACTTTGGCCGGGCAGTTTTCCTAATCCCCTGTCAACTGCCCTCTGGACGTTTTCTTTGGGCATATTGACCGATTTGGCGCTTTCAATAGCAAAACGAAGGCGGGGGTTCATCTCCGGGTCGCCTGAATTTCCCAAGCGGGCGGCCAGGGTGATCATATTGGCAACTTTAGTAAAAGTTTGGCCTCGTTTGGCGTCGGCGGCGCCTTTTTGTCTTTGAATGGTTGACCAGTGCGAGTGTCCTGACATATACCAGAAGCTATTCTATCACTCCGGCAATTATCTTGACAATGTTTCCCGACATTACTATACTTTCACAAGATTTACCCCATGGATTCAGACGACTCAAAAGTCTCACTCAAACGCCAGGCTATTAACGCAGCGCTCTCCTACAACTGGGAAGAAGCAGTCTTACTAAACAAGCAAATTATGAAGGAATTTCCCGAGGATACCGATTGCCTAAACCGGCTGGCCAGGGCCTTTTTTGAACTGGGAAAATATCCCCAGGCCAAAAAGGTTTACCAGGACGTTTTAAGGATTGATCCTTACAACTCAATCGCCCAAAAGAATTTAAAAAGGGTCTCTTCTTTTAAAAAAGCCTCCGCCAACGGGAAGATAAACGGACATGCCGAGAAAGACCCCAGCTTTTCCAAAATCATGCTCTCCCCTTCCCTGTTTGTGGAGGAGCCGGGAATTACCGCTGTTATTAATCTGGTTAAACTGGCTGAACCCCAGAAACTGTCGCTCCTTTCCCCCGGTCTTTTGGTTAATTTAACTTTAAAAAACCGGCATATTTGCGCGACGGATATGGATGACAATTATCTGGGATCGCTGCCGGATGACATGTCACACCGCCTTTTAAAACTGATCAGCGGCGGGAATAAGTACCAGGCCCTGATTAAGTCGGTTAAACCGAACGCTTTGTCGATTATTGTCAGGGAAACATTCAGGTCAAGGAAGTTTAAAAACCAGCCCTCTTTTGTCTCGGACCATAAAGCTGTCACTTACTCATCCGACCATATCAGTTTGATGGACGATTCCGATGAGGTTTCACCTGATGTCCAGGAATCCGACGAATCACTGCTTTAGCAGTTTAACCATCTCCAAAGCATTTATCCTAAAATTTTCCACCTCTTTTGGTTTAATGCTCCTTTTTTTATAGCCCAAGAAAATCTGGCTGGAGGTTTTGGGGCCGCTCATCCTGGTGAAAACACTGGATTGGGACATTTTCAGGTCCAATTC
>CAYTPB010000120.1:0-2192 GCA_964439785.1 uncultured Gammaproteobacteria bacterium | reverse complement strand
ATTGTCATCCTGAACTTGTTTCAGGATCTTATCTAATTAATTCTCCTTCCACAAATTTCTGAAGCAGCGTCCTTTCGCACCTTCTACTAAGGTTGTTTTCCAAGAATTTTTCAACTTCTCCAGCTGAGTAATAACCAATATCCGATAACTCATCATTTTCTTTGTGAATCTTCTCGTCATTTAAAATCCTGGCCAAAAAGTAAACAAAGGTAACACTTTTAGAATCTGTTTGCCCAATAAAAACCGGCTGACCCTCGCTGCCTGTCAGATTAATTGGCTGTACTTCAAGCCCCGTCTCTTCTAATACCTCTCTTTTAAAGCACTCTTCAATTGTTTCTCCTCTTTCCATTTTTCCGCCTGGCAACTCAAACAAACCATAGTCTGTTTCATCCAACCTTTTTCCCATCAAAATTTTTCCATCCTTAATCACCACTGCCTTAGCAGCCACCCACTGATAAATTTGGTCCTTTGCTAGTTCTTTAGTTTGTTCGTCTGTAATCATTTTTGTTCCCTCCTAACTGATCTCCCAAACTTCCGCAGGCTAAATTTTCCCATTCGCTCATCTTTCTCATTTTTAACTGCCATCAACTCATGCCACTCCCACCCCATATGATCCAAATAAGACCCCATCAATGTCAACTGATCGGCAAATTCCTCAAGTACCCGCCCTTTGCCATCCTCGGGACTATTGACGGCTGCCCGAATTACTCTCCGCCCTTCCCTGGCTTCTTCAACCAGCTTATTGCCCACTGCAATTTGAAACTGCTTTGATGGCAGCGTACGGAACCACTCTAGGCACCAAAGGCTGTTGCTCATGATACCATCCCTGAGTAATTTACCGCCTCTCTTATAACCTTCTATTAACGCCTGTTCTGTTTTTCTAAGTCTTTCCATTTTTTCTCCTTTAAAAAACCGCCTTTCCTTTTTTAAAGATCAGGCGGCCTAAACAAACCCTTAATGTGTCTAATAATTTATGATTTAGCAGATAATCATACTATTCACTTTTTTTAGGCTCGGACTGATCATTTGAAACATCTTCCTCAACCCCACCCACTGCCTCAGCTAGCTGACCCTCTTCTTCTTTAATATTCTCACCTTCAACTGCCTTTTCCAAGGTTCCTCCCGCTTCCTCAGCCTGAGCTGCTTCTTCAGCATTTTCAGCATTCTCTGAAGCTACCTTAGCCTCTTCCTCAATTTCCTCCTCAGCTTCCTTTTTCTCATCTTCCTCTTCGGGAGTTGGCTGTGCTGTATCATCTGAAGTGGTTTGGGTATCATCAGCCGGAGCCGCGGTTGTCCCGCCATCCTCACTCACCTGCCCATGGCCCTGAGCGGAGTCGATGGGTTTTTCCTCCTCGGCCGTACCCTCACCCGATCCTTCAATATCAATCTTCCAGCCGGTCAACTTGGCCGCCAGCCTAACGTTTTGGCCGCCCTTGCCAATTGCCAAAGACAGCTGTGACTCCGGTATTTTGACCGTTGCCACCCTATTTTCCTCATCAAGATCAACAATCACGTCTTTGGCAGGGGAGAGCGATGCCGCAATAAACCTGGCCGGATCATCGGAATATGACACAATATCAATTTTTTCCTCACCCAGCTCATTGATTACCGCCTGGACTCTCACTCCTTTTTGTCCAACCAAAGATCCCACCGGATCCACCCCATCCTGGGTGGAGATGGCTGCCACCTTGGTCCTGCCGCCCGCTTCCCTGGCAATCGCTTTAATCTCAACTGCACCGGATTGAATCTCCGGCACCTCCATCGCAAACAATCCTTTAATCAGTTCCGGATCGTTCCTGGACACAATTACTTCCGGCCCCCGGCCTGTCTCCTCAATCTTTTTAATTAAAAACTTCATTCTCTGGTTGGGGGCATAATATTCAGTCCTGGTCTGCTCGGATGGCGGCATCACACCCTCGGTTCTGCCCAAATCTATAAAATAGGTGTTGCCTTCCTGTCTTTGGATCGCGCCTGAAATAACCGTTCCCACTTTAGCCTCATACTCTTCCATAATTGCGCCCTTTTCCGCCTCATGAAGCCGCTGGGCAATCACCTGTTTAGCTGTTTGGGCGGCAATTCTGGCAAATCCCGGCGGAGTGATGTTTTCATCGCCCCTCATGATTGAGATCTCGCCCGAAGCCGGGTTAATTTCAGCTTTTAAATCATCAAAATCATCCGGGATAGGCTCGTTT
>CAYTPB010000119.1:0-2206 GCA_964439785.1 uncultured Gammaproteobacteria bacterium | reverse complement strand
TCATATTATCTGTCAGACTGACAGTTTCCCCATGAAGATGAAAAACCCTCAACGGGGAACTTAAACCCTTAAATAAAGAATCCTTCCTGCCTTCATCTGTCAAGCTTATCCAGAAAAAGGCATCATTAATATCCCTCCATCCAATTTCCTTAGGGATACTTTTCTTCACTCCTCCCCCGCAAGCCTTTACCAGAACCTGCATACCCAAACATGCACCATAATAGGGGATTTCCAAATCCACTGCCTGCTTTATCATAGCCAATTCCTGCCTCATTTTGTTAGATTCGTCATTAGCACTGTCCGGTCCGCCCAAAACCACTACGGCCGCAAAATTTTCAGGACTGGGAAAAGCATCGCCTGAATCCAGGCCAAAAATCTGATAATGGATTCTCGCATCATCCATTACCTTGGCAAAAAGTCCCGGCCCTTCCCTCTCAATATTTTTGACAACTAAAACCTCAGCCGCCATGACCGGATAATAACAAATTTTAAGGATGGTTTGCTATGTCAGCATTGTGCTCATCTAATGTCCTTTCATAATACGGGACACCCTTGGAATCAATGTAATAATAAAGGTAGGGGGTGGATGGGTCAGCACTGGCCACTGCCTGAAGGGAAACCAGACCGGGGTTGCAGATCGGGGCCGGGGGGAGCCCGGGGTTAGTATAGGTGTTATAGGGAGAATCCACCTTTAAGTCATTTATAGTTAAGTTCCTCTTCCACCAGGATTTCTCGGATGGTTGGTAGCCCAGGGCATACTGGACAGTAGCATCGGCATCAAGCGCCATCCCCATGTTTAATCTTTTAAGTAAAATGCTGGCAATTTTCTGTTTCACACCGGGCGAGCGGCCCTCCCTCTCCACGATTGAAGCCAAAATCACCCCTTGGGCGGGAGAAAGCCCCAACTTCCTGATTTTATTTTGTAGGTCTGGAGTGTATTTGGAATCAAAATTTTGTCTCAGTGTTTCAACCACAGTTTGGGCTGTAGCATTTTTATGGAACTGATAGGTATCCGGGAACATATACCCCTGTTTCGCCAGACTCATAAACTCTGAACTCTGAACTCCTAACTCATCACTTAGTTTCTGTGCCATCTCCTCATCCCTCCACCCTTCAAGCAAAGTCACTGTCACATCCTGGTTACTGCCCTTGGACAGAATAGAAATAATCTGGTCGGTACTCATAGCCGGAGAAAGCTGAAAATCTCCCGCCTCAATCGTCCCTACTCTGCCGCTCAACTTTAAATTTACCTTAAAAACCGAAGCACTTTTAATTAAATGCTGGCTCTCCAGGCTATCAGCTATTGTACTTGAGCCCTCTCCCTTGGCCACTGTAAACAAAACACTCTGGCCCTCCGGATTAACCGGAGAATTGAGGGAATACCAATACCACTTCAACCCCAAAAAAATTACCACCAAAAATATCAGCCACCAGATAAATTTTTTCATCGGATTTGATCTACGGTTTTTCACAAGTTATCCAAATACTCCTGAAGAATTAACGAGGCGCTGACAGCATCCTCCTGCCTCCGGGTTTTTTTGCTCTTTCCTAACTGTATCATCTTTTGAACGGCATTTTGAGTGCTTAAAGTTTCATCTGATGCCACTACATCCACGTATGGCTTCAAGTTATTGATAAAATCTTCGGTAATTTTTCTGGCCTCTCCGCTCTCAGGCAAACCAACCACCACTCTCCCAATTCCTTCCTTCTCCACCACCTGCCTAACCTTCAAAATAGCATCCTTCAGCGAATTAACCGATAAAACTTTTAAAGGTGAAGCAGTCAAACCCTCCGAAATCGAGAGCCCTATTTTTGATTTGCCATAATCAATTCCCAAATAACGCATGTAAAAATAATACAGTCTGGAAGTTTTAATTAAAAGCCTTACCTGTTTTGGTCAAGTGAAGCAGTCTCTATCATTGTGGTTGCCAGACCGGAATATTTTGGCCAGTCCGGCTCCGGGGTAATAAACGACATAATGTAAAATGTGTTTGTCCTGTCGTTGTAAACTGTTTCCGCGTATTCCTCAGTTGTTAACAGGTATTTCCCAAAGCTATCCACCTGGGCTGACCTAAAATAACCCCTGTAACCCTTCCAGGGCGGCTGGTCAACCTTTTGCAAGCCAGACAGAGGCGTCCTCACCGAAGTATCACTCATGATTTTAAGGGCAATATCGGACGGCGCGATTTCGATGTTCTGGCCGGGT
>CAYTPB010000118.1:0-2252 GCA_964439785.1 uncultured Gammaproteobacteria bacterium | reverse complement strand
ATATTTATTGTACCAGATCTTCACTTTTTGGTCTCCAATCTCGGTTTTGGGTGGCTGATGGGAGTTGAACCCACCACATCCTGCTCCACAGGCAGGCGCTCTACCGCTGAGCTACAGCCACCGTGCCCATGTATTTTACTTTATTGAGCGTAAGGAATCCAGTTTAATGAGTGATTATATTTTGCCCAGCAATAATCCCGCGAACTGCCTTTGGGCTTCCCAAAATCCAACTCCTAATCGCCAGTTTTGTTCGTCAACCAGATCGTAGAACCCTTTCCCGGATGCTCTTTTAGTGGCTCCCTTGACAACATCCACCATATCCACAAAATCAGCCAAGTCGCGAGGCTTTGGAACGCGCAGACGCAACCCGGGCGCAAAGTAAAAGGCGACTGGCAATTGGCTCATATTGGTTGTAGCTAAATAAGCAAAATTGGCTGTTTGAGCTTTTAGGGTGTCGGGAATTTTTATTAATTCCCCACCCATTACAAAAACGCCGTAAGGATCCCAGACTGACTGGAGGATTTCTTGGACCGCGACAACCTGGCCGATAAACCTGGCATCCTGGCTGGTATAAGGTATAAAGTAGGGTGATTTTATTCCTTCCTCTACATCATTAAGATAATTTGATGCTTCAAAAGCTATGGTTTCCCGCGCCTTTTCAACATCACTTGATGGTTCATGTGGCGGTTCCATGACATACAACATAACGGTATTTCGGGCTACCCGGGAAATATCGGTTAATTGATTGGAAAAATCTTTATAATACTGCTGTGCTGGTTTATCGGTTTCAGCCATGGCAAATCCTTGCTATAAGTCTAATAACCTAATTATTGCTTGTCAATCAGTTAGAGAAGGGTAAAAGGCTCCACAGGGCAACCGGGTTTAGGATGGCAGAGCCTATGTCAGGCTGGAGTTCGCCAAAATCCAGAGTGTTGGTGCCGGAGTGAACTTGGGCCCGGATGGTTTTGGGCTGGTAGAAGGGCTTTTTTAAGGTAAAATCGAAGTAATAATCGGGCAAAATATCCCTGGCTTCAACTTCTCCCGAATCGCCATTTTGCCCCAAAACTATACTTTTGGTCGTGGAGACGGCATCAGAGATGACGGACAGCAGATAATCGCCGGAAAAATCCCTTTTCCACTTAAGAGTGGCTTTTATATCAAGCGAGACCGGGGATTTAACCTGAGTGTCAAACTGGAGAGGGCCGGTATCAACCTGGTTATCACCGTTAAAAAGCGCCAGGCTGACTTTAAAGTCCCCTGATTCGGGAGCCTTTAAATTAGCGGTAAAAACGTATTTTTGGCCCGGTTCGACTCTGACATTATTAGGCACCGGGTCAACGGTTATCCCCAGCTCATTTTTGCCCAGGGTCGGGATCAGCCGGAGCGGGCCGGGATCACCCCAGATGGACTGGCCCTGGTTCTGGAAAACCAGCGGGATGGAATAGGTTTGGCCGGAGACCAGGGAATAGTAGATTGAGCCTTGGATCAGCGAGCCCTGGTTGACCTGGTAGGGTACTCCTTTGGGCTTGGGGATTCCCTGAAAGGTGAAGTACTCTGGATAAAAGGTGTTTGAAGGGTCGGTGGAGGCTCCCAGAATCCTTTCATTCTGAATTTTGCCGTTTGGCTTCATAAAGGAAAAGTGGTCAAAGGGCTGGTCCTGGTAGTCCAGTAAGAACGGGGTGACTGCCACCACCTGGGGATCATCCCAGGTGTTTAAGAAAGCTTCTTTCAGGTCGCCGCCTACCTCATCAGACGTTGGCAGGGCGCCGTTATAAACTATACCCTCGGCGTGCTCCCAGCCGGTTTCGGTAATAAAGACGGGCAGTGTTTTGTTTAAGCCCAAACCCTTTAAAACCGCCAGTTCCCATTTATAATTGGAGACAGTACCCCGGCCGGTCCCGTCGGGGGAGCCGACATAGCCGGGATTGGGATAAGAATGAGATACCCAGCCATCCAGCTTGTTAAAAATCCCGGGGACAGCCGTGTTCATATCTTCCAAAAACTGTTTTTCGTCCTCGTAGGCCGGCAGTTTTTCCGGTGCAGAGGCGTCCAGGCCGGCGTTTAAGACGAAGAAATCGGGATTTTTACTCTTTAGGGCATCAATGGTTTTAGAGAGCGTCCGGGCGTAATTTGCGGCGTCAACCTTATTGCCCCATTCCTGGGCCTGGTTAGGTTCATTGTAGATGACGACATAGCGGTTTTTGACCGGCCAGTTTAAATTATCCAGAAAATCGGCCCAGGCCACTTCCTCC
>CAYTPB010000117.1:0-2253 GCA_964439785.1 uncultured Gammaproteobacteria bacterium | reverse complement strand
CCCTCACTATTCTCCCGAAAGCTATGAAGGTGAAGTTAAAACCCTGCTTTCCTGGAGGGCCCCGGCCCGTCCGTTCAGAAAAAAGGACCGCTCCTACTACACCACGGTTGCCACTTTAATCATTTTAATCTCCATGATTGCTGTTTTGGCAGGAGAGATTATGCTCATTGGCGCGCTTTTTGCCATCGGTTTTGTGGTTTATGTCCTAAACTTTGTCCCGCCCGAGGATGTGGATTATAAAATTTCCAGCCAGGGGATAACAGTTGGGGACCATTTTTATCATTGGGATATTTTAAACAGCTTCTGGTTCAGCGAAAAAGAGGGCCACCAGGTTTTACATGTTTTAACCAACCTTAATTTTCCCAGCATGCTGATACTGGTTTTGGATGGGGTGGATGTAGAGGAAATTAAAAGGATCTGCGTCAATTTTCTGCCATTTCATGAAATTGCCCCAAAAACCATCATGGATAAATGGTCGGAAGGCCTCCAGAAACACTTTCCATTAGAAAATCCTCACCACTAATTGGGAATTTAACCGATTTAATAGTAAAATACTCCAAGCCAGCCTCCGTAGGCTAATGGATAAACCTCAGGATTGCGGATCCTGTAATGTGGGTTCGATTCCCGCCGGAGGCGCATGTGGTGGGGTCGCATAGTGGTCGAGTGCGCTGGTTTCGAAAACCGGTATGCCGCAAGGCATCGTGGGTCCGAATCCCACCCCCACCGCAGGCACAAAGTGTGCCAACCCTTATTTTTAATAACAAAAGTAGGGAGTGGACAAATCGGCGGATAATGCCTGGTAACAGAAATAGGTGGTGCCGATTTAGTCCAGAGCAAAAGTATCACCTTTTGGCGCCTGTAGTTCAGTGGATAGAACGTCAGATTCCGGATCTGAAGGTCGGAGGTTCGAATCCTCTCAGGCGTACACAACATTGAGGATTCGAAGCGGTTCGGCCCTGAGTGAGGAACGAATCGAAGGGGGTGTGTTATCCTCTCAGGCATACAAATACTAAGATGAAAAGGGAATTTTCTGCAGGTGGAATAGTTTTTAATGATGAAGGGAAAGTTTTGCTAACCCAAAACTCCTCAAGCTTAAACTGGGGGTTTCCTAAAGGTTTGATCGATCCGGGGCAAACCAGTAAGGAAGCCGCTTTAAGAGAAGTAAAAGAAGAAGGTGGGGTGGAGGCGGAGATCATAGATAAAGTAGGCGACTTAAAGTACATTTTTACCGACAAATGGGGAGACGGACAAAAAGTCTTTAAAGTAGTGACTATTTACCTGATGAAATATCTCTCAGGCGACCCCAATGACCATGATTATGAGATTTCCGAGGCTAAATGGTGTGATATTGATGAGGCTTTAAAAACCTTAAGCTTTTCCTCGGACAAAGCTTTGCTTAAAAAAGCATTAGAATTAAAAAATGGGCAATCTCTTTAACTTCCTCTTTAAATCCTTTAGGCTTTTTTTTACCTTTTCTGATAAAGCTTATGGGATAATCCCTATCTACAAAGATGGGAAAAATTACCTGGTTTTTCTGGGGTTTTCCAAATCAAACAGGTGGGTTCTGCCCAAAGGGCATGCCCTAATAGGTGAAGATAAAAAATTAACTGCCTTAAGGGAGCTAAAAGAAGAAACCGGGATAAAAGAGTGCCAAATTTTAGATGATTTCACGTTCCTGCAACGCTACTCCTTTAAACTTTTAGGATTTTTACCCATAAAGAAGGTGGTGAAATTTTATTTGGGAAGTGTGAAAAGTAAAAATATAAAATTAGATAATAAAGAATTTAAGGATTATAAATGGTTCTCGCTCAACCAAGCTTTTGAAAACATCAGTTTCCCCTCAGGCAAAAATACAATAAAGGCTGTTCAGAAGTTTTTGGAAGATTAATTTTATTTAATCAAATACATTGTATATAATATCTCAACTTTAACCTTTTAAAGTAGGAGTGAACAAATCGGCTGATAAAGATTGGTTAAGAGTCAGATGGAGATGATACCGGTTTAGTCCAAAATATATGGAGAGGTCGCATAGTGGTCGAGTGCGCGCGCTTGGAAAGCGCGTATGCCGCAAGGTATCGAGGGTTCGAATCCCTCCCTCTCCGCAGACAATTGAAGGATTCGGAACGGTTCGGCAATTCTGAAGAATGAAGAATTGGGTGTGTTATTCTTCCCTCTCCGCCCCATATTTGCTTTTAGGGCTTTTTTCGGGTAGAATTCGCATACAATCTCTGACAGCTTCGTTCCTGAGTAAAG
>CAYTPB010000116.1:0-2277 GCA_964439785.1 uncultured Gammaproteobacteria bacterium | reverse complement strand
TAACAGCTTTTTTATGGCTAGGGATTAAATTTAGGCTTTACTTATTCCCCCAAAATCCTCTAAAATATAAATGTAGATCTTTTTGATTTATCTTGGTTTTTTTGATCTACAAAAGGAAATTATCTTAAAGTGAATACAACCCCAAGAAGGCTGTTTAGCCTGCCTAAACTGCATACTTATATCCCCGGGAGGCTTCCCCATGATTAGGGATATCAAACTGATTTTAAGGCTGATTCTGGCTATAATTTTTGCCCTGACCGCCTTTATCTTTTCCGATGTCCTGCCCGAGTTCCACGGCATCAACCATGTTGCCATCAGGCTTTTGGTAACCTTGTTTTTCGGGGTTTTGGGCTTCGGGGTCTTCCCGGACCTGGCCAAAATCATCACCAATGCCACGGTTTCCCTGGTCAACAACCTGATTGCCAAAATTACCTCAGAGATCATGACCCAAATCGTCAGGCTGCCCAGACAACACGGCATTAACGTACCCTATACCAACGCCGCCCCGGTTGGCGGAGTAACGGTCAACCAGCCCTTAATTTTAGATACCTCGGCCATAATTGACGGCCGGATCCTGGATATCGCCAAAACCGGCTTCATCTTTGGCACGATTTTAGTGCCGTCTTTTGTCCTAACCGAGCTCCAGCAGGTGGCCGATTCATCAGATTACTTAAAGAGACAGCGGGGCAGACGGGGGTTTGAGATTATTGAAGATTTGAAAAAGGTTAAAGGGACCAGGATTGAGGTTTGGGATAAGGATTTGGTGGCTAAAACGGTTGATGACAAGCTTTTAAAGCTAACCAAAAGCTTAAACGGCCGGATAATCACCACGGATTTTAACCTAAACCGGGTCGCCTCGGTTTCCGGCGTGAATGTCTTAAACATCAACGACCTGGCCAACGCCGTCAAAACCGTGGCTATTCCTGGAGAACAGCTTAAGGTCAAGGTTATCCATTTGGGGAAAGATCCCAGGCAGGGAGTGGGCTATCTGCCGGACGGCACCATGATTGTGGTGGAGGATGGGGCCACCCTGGTTGGCCAGGAAGTTAAAACCGAAGTCACCCGGGTCCTCCAGGTCCCTGCCGGTAAAATGATTTTCACCAAAAAACACGACTCCAAGGAATCCTAGGCTCATTTCATTATCAAAATTAGAAATAAACCAGTCGCTCACCCGGCTACAAAAAACCGCTCCGCCTTGGTCTGGGAAATGTTAAGGTTTGGAATCCATTGCTCAGCTTGTGATCCGCTAAGCACCTACCCTAGATGTAAACTCCCAACTTTCTTCAAGCTTAGCTACTCAACATTTTTTGTTAGCTCGGGTTTCGCTTCCTCCCTTTCCCTAATTTTGATCAAACATCAGTTTTCCCCAATTATAAGAAAGTTATCCACAAAGGTCTTAATGAAAAAAGTATATATAGCAATTAGCCTGATATCAAGCTCTAAACAATATATCATATCCTCCAAAATAAACTCTAGGTCATAGATTTTTTTTCATAAAAAAACCTATGGGACTTAAAATACTTGACAAATAGTATTTGGCTGTGTTACCTTAACCCCAAATGTTCAATCTCAGCCTGAAAAAGGAACCCAAGAGGAGAACAGTTAGGAAAGAAAACCAGGTTATCAAGCAGGTCAGGAAAGTTTTATCGGACGAAAATCAGAAATTGATTTTAATGGTTAGAAACTGAAGAGTTGCTGGTAGGCAGACGGAACCAGCAATTCTTTGGTTAAATTTAACCTATTTTGCACCTTAAAAGTGAAAATTTAGTCAGATTAAGAGACCTAATTGGGGAGCCTGGATGGATTTTTCCATAAAAAAAGAGCATTACTGCCGCAGACGGACTCGAACAGCAATGCCCTTTTTATTTAATTACGAAAATAACCTCAAGAGCAGTTAGAAGTTATTTCCTAAATACTAGATTTTCACAAAATAAAAACTTTGTCAAGAGGTGATTTGCCGATTGAACCTAAAGTGGTTGTAATCAACGTTGGGGACTAATCTAGGGCAGGGATTAGTCTCCAATATTGGTCACAACCTTTTTTGTTTTTTGGACCGCTTTTTTGAATTTTCCACATAAACCCATAGCAAAAATCGCCTAAGAATAATATCAACAACCTATAATTATAAAAATAGTGGAAAAACACTAAAAATCTGGGGCCTATATATATTATGAATAATGTAGTAATTAAGGCTGTTCTTACGCATCTCTTACTTGATTAAATATCTTATATAGTAAAAAATACAGTACTATCTAACCGGATTGACTTTTTTTCGGC
>CAYTPB010000115.1:0-2285 GCA_964439785.1 uncultured Gammaproteobacteria bacterium | reverse complement strand
TTATATGCTTGGATGATGGGGATATGGAAAGGAGAGATGTTTTCAGGTAAGTCATCTAAATCGAACCACTCCCAACCCGCACACTTATCTGGTTCCATACATTGAATTTCCCCAGTAAATTTTTTTACCAAAAAATTTACTTGTAAGTAATGAGGCTCATTTGCCTCATCAACCAGCGAGTTAAATTCTACTTCTATGGCTTCAATGCCTGCTTCTTCTTTAAGTTCTCTAGCGACGGCTTCATCCAACTTTTCGCCATACTCCAAATGTCCACCGGGTAAACCATAGGTACCGTCTCCTGAGATATTTTTTCTTTTACCGAGCAGAAGTTTGTTATCCTTGATAATTAGACCGTTGCACCCAACCTTAATTTTTTTGTCCATTATTTAGACCCCCAGGTAGTAGATGATAAATATAGTGGAGACCAGCCAAAGGAGAACGGCAATCAAAAGCGGCTGGTCGGTTAATAAAACTCTTTCGGGGGACTCGCCTTCTTTTTTCTCATAAATTATGTAAAGGTACCTCATGACCCCATAGATGACTATGGGGATGGTGCCCATTAAATATTTAGCCTGGGCAAAGGGCAGGGATAAGTTATCAAAGATTAGTAAAAGCCTGGGGCGGGCCGAGATGGCAGGTTGTAAAAAGGTAAACAGGGCATAAGAGATCCAGGTGGAGTTGGCAAACATGCTGGTTAAAATATCCAGCAAACTTTCCGGGTAATGGAGCAGTGTTTCGCGGTGGCGGGAAGCTTGGCTTTGAAGCAGAGTCAGTTCCGAGCGTCTTTTCCCGATTGCCAGAAAAAGCGCAAATGAGGTGACTGCCAGGAGGAACCAGACGTTTAAGTGGGCGTCGATTGCCCAAACCCCGGCATAAATCCGCAAAACAAAGCCGGCGGCAATGGCCATAACATCAATCAATATGATCGATTTTAGGAAGGCGCTGTAAAAAAGCTGGAGGATTAAATAGGTGGTTAGGGCAAAAAAGAAGGGGGGCGAGATCCAGTAGGAAAACGGCAAGGAAATACCGATTAGGAAAAGACAAAGGATGACAGCCAGAGGGATGGGGAGCGCTCCTGAGGCGATGGGGCGTTTGCTTTTAAAGGGATGGAGTTTGTCCCGTTCAATATCAAATAAATCGTTTAAGATATAAGTGGCAGAAGTGGCGGCACAAAAGACCAGGAAAACTTTAATAACAATCTCGGTGGAGGCAGGGTTGTCCAACTGGCCGGAGAAAATCAATCCGGCAAAGACAGCTAAATTTTTAATCCATTGCCGAGGACGCAGTGTCTTAATCAGCGGCCAGACAATTCCCGTTCGTTCAAGTAAAGCTGTAACCATATAATTACCCCCATGACAACAGTGCCCACTCCGACTAGAGTAAAGGCTTTTTCGGAGTTAGGTAAAATTGCTGCCAGCGTACCCAAGATAGCACAGCTAAATATGTAAAACAAGGAAATTTTCTGGTGGGACCAGCCCAGGTCTAAAAGTTTGTGGTGGAGGTGGTTTCTATCCCCAATGACCGGAGAGCGTCCGGTCAGAATTCTTCTTATAACAAGGTAAACAAAATCAACCACCGGGATAAGTAAAACCAGGATGGCGGTGGCGACCTTGGCGCCCGATAAAATTGACAAAACGGCGATCATAAAACCTAAAATATTTGAGCCTGAAAATCCGGGAAAGATTTTGGCAGGGTGCCAGTTAAAGATTAAGAAACCCAGAGACGTCCCGGCGGTGATAAAAGATAAGACGGCAATGGTTAACTGGTTGGTGTCTCTGTGAAAGTAAAGCTTTAGGGATAAAGTGGCAATGGTTAAGGCGGCTACTAAAATAATCCCCGGCATCTGGCCGTCGACCCCTTTGGAAAAATTGACAATGTTCATAATCCAGACAATCCAGAAAAAGGCTAAAAGATCGGCAAAGGGGATAATCCGGTGGGGGCCCAAGAAATTAAATGGTATGATAATCTGGTCTAACCTGATGAATCCTCCAAAGGGGTTGGAGATAAACGAAATGCCAATGCCGGATGCCACAACAATGGCCACAGCAAACATCTGTAACCCTAAACGGATATAAGGGCTGAAATCTTTAAGCTTGTCATCCAAAAGCCCCATGATTAAAAGGGTTAAAGCCCCCAGTATAATTCCAATTAAATGCTTATCCAGAGGCAGAAAGATTAAAATAGAAAAAAGGATGCCCAGATAAATCGGCAGGCCGCCGGCCCGGGGAACAATTCTTGCCTGGATATGGGCCGGATGAGGACGGAGTTTGGGGTTGTCAACCAAG
>CAYTPB010000114.1:0-2290 GCA_964439785.1 uncultured Gammaproteobacteria bacterium | reverse complement strand
TGCTGACAAAATCTTCTTTAACAAAGTGTTACCTATGTGGCCTGCCTACACAGATCATATTTTTTTTAGGACTGCAGATGTATACTGTAGTTAAATTTTGCGATTTTCACCATTATGGAAGATAACCTAAAAAACGCCGGACTTTTAAAGATCCTCGGGAACTTAATGATAAAGGAAGTTCCTGCCTACGCCAATAAAATACTTTACTCAATGGGTTTTTTATCCATGACCTGCTTTTTAATTTTGATCGTTTCCGGGATGGTCATGGTATTTTTCGGGCCGGACTGGTGGTTCACCAATCCCTGGGGGGTGTTCATGCGCAGTGTCCATCTTTGGGCAGTCCAGGCCTTTATCTTCTTTATCCTGCTCCATTTACTGGTGGTTTTTCTAACCTCGGGCTACAAGCCTCCCCGAAGGCTAACCTGGGTCCTCGGAGCAATGATGTTTTTCCTGGTCATGATGGAGGCGGAGTTTGGTTATGTCTTAAGAAATGATTTCTCCTCCCAATGGCGGAGCCTCCAGGGCGCCGACCTTTATAACGGCAGCGGATTGGGTAATGTAATTAACAACTTAAATTACGCCCAGATTTACGGCATCCATATTATCGTTATCCCATTACTTATTATCGGGCTGCTTTTCCTCCATTACCTGCTGATAAAAGTCAGGGGAATCGCCAAACCTTACCGCTCTGATATTTCTTACCGGATAGTCAGAGCCAACCATACAATCCTTTTTATAAGGGGTTTTGTTTTGGCCGGAATTATTGTAGGCTTGGCGGTAATCTTTCCCTCGCCCTTGATCGCGCCCGTCACCATCAAACAGATAGCCGTGGAAGACCCATCCCTAACAGCCAGGACCCTGGCCGGCGAACTGGACCGAAGCTCCGACACCGCCACTTACTTTGACAGTATTGATCCATACCGCTTTGATACCCGCAAAGTTTTTATTGAAAACCCTTACCGGGAATATTTAAGCCTCAAGGGAGGAGTAGACAACTTTAATATTTTTATGGCGGAAAATCAGGATATCCAGGATAAAAATATTAAGGAAGCCGGGGATTATTTCAAAAATGGCGGCAAGATATCCACGGCTATCAATATGGGAAACCCGGTCATACCGCTTTTAAGCTCGCTGGTTTTGATGGGGCAAAGCAGCCTGTATGAATCCTCCTTAAGAGCCGAGTCGGCCGGAGGTTTTGACCCGACTTATGTCATGAGGTTTTTGTCCGACACCGGCGTGCTGGAGGATCAGGCCACAAAACTCGGGATTACCACCGATCAGTATGGCATGCTGCATGAAGAGAAAGGCGTCCTGCCTCCCGGCGCCTGGTGGCTGGCGCCGCTCGGGCTTTTGGACCATACTGTTTTGGCGGCTGACCCCAACCAGGACCGCGACGGGGCGATAGCCCTGGGCTTTTTAGTGCTCCTTTTAATGGCCTTCCCGTACATTCCGCTTCTTAACCGGATCCCCGACAAGCTGGGGATTTACAAACTCATCTGGCGCGACAAAGCCCTGCAAAATTAAACCCAAAAGCTATAAATTTAATGCCTAATATGGTATAACGCACGCAAATGAGGGAGCTTCAGATAGGTGATATCGCCCAAATTACCTGGGCGGACCATTATGCCTACAAAGGCAAAAGGCCGTCCGAGTTAACGGTTACTACATGGGGAAAAGTAGACGCAATAATTAAGGAAGGTGATCCCACTAAAGACGGAGTCGCTTTAGTCTTAAATGAAGCCACCGGTAAAGATACCACCGCAGAACCCAGGTTCGAGAGAGTAATGGATGGCCAGTTCATTCTTAGTGCCACTATACGCGGCATTCAGATATTAAAAAGATGGCAAAAAAGTAAAATCTAAAATGGTTTACCCTGATGACCCTGGGATTGGTTTACAGGAAGATTCTGTAAAATATTTTGGGGAGCGTTGCCCGGAGAATTAGTGGAGTTTGAATTGCTGTTTTGAGGACTTGTTTGTCCCTGATTGCTTTGGGTATTGGTATTTCCCTCAACAGTAATACTGCTGGCTGTCAATTTATTATTTTCCCAGAGAGCTTTAATGTTAACTCTCTGCCCGGCCGATAAAGAAAATATGGAAACATTTTGGCCGTTAACATTAACAGTTGTACTGGAAGAGAGAAAGACATCAATCAGGCTCCCCGCGGGTACAGCCACAGCTTGACTGATCCCCAAAACTTTAACGGTAACTTTTGAATTTATTAGATCCAAACTGTCAAGGGTCTAGATAAGATTAACGCCATTTAGGTGGTAGAATAGATTGTCTGGACA
>CAYTPB010000113.1:0-2313 GCA_964439785.1 uncultured Gammaproteobacteria bacterium | reverse complement strand
AAAGCACCATCAAGTTTTAATTTTGGAGAATGTCATAAACATCCAATTTAAATTAAAAGAAGGCGAGCAGGAGTTTTTGGCCCTGGAGTATTTAACCCGGGACCAGGCGGTTAAGGAGATGAGCGCCCTGGAAATAAACGCCATGCTGGCCGAACTTTATTTTAAAACCCGCTCTTATTGGAATTGGTGGGTGTCAATCTGCCGGTACAAGGGGCCCTATTCCGACCAGGTTATCCGAAGTGCCCTAACTTTAAAGATGCTAACCTATATGCCGACCGGAGCGATCGTAGCCGCGCCGACAACATCGCTCCCGGAAAAGCTTGATGGTGATCTTAACTGGGACTACCGTTACACCTGGCTCCGGGATGCTTCCTTCACGGTTTATGCCTTTCTGGGGCTGGGGTATTTAAAGGAAGCCGAGCGTTTTATGAAATGGCTGGAAAAAGTTTGTATCAAAAAAGGTGCCGAAATAAAAATCGTTTATGGAATCCGGGGGGAAGAGGATCTAACGGAACACCAACTGGATAACTTATCCGGCTATCAGGACTCCCCACCCGTCAGGATTGGCAATGACGCAGCCAACCAAAAGCAGTTTGACGTCTTTGGGGAAGTTTTAACCGCTATCTCGCTTTACGTTAATGCCGGCGGCAGGTTGTCTAAACCGATGCAGGGCTTTATCAAGACTTTGGTCGACTACTGCTGCACCCACTGGCAGGAAAAGGATGCCGGGATCTGGGAGCAAAGATATGGACAGCAGCACCATACCTACTCTAAACTGATGTGCTGGGTGGGGGTAGACAGAGGGATCAGGCTGGTTAAAAAGTTGAGAATTAGGGATGCAGACCTGGAGTATTGGGAGGAGACCAGGGAACAGATCAAAAACCATATCCTGGAAAAAAGCTACAACTACGATATTGATTCATTTGTGGCTTTTGAGGATTCGGATGTTTTGGACACCAGTACTTTAAACATCCCGATTGTCGGGCTTCTGCCGCCGGACGACCCGCGTATTTTGGCCACCCTGGATAAGGTATTAAGGTATCAGGTGGTAGATTGGTTTGTTTTGAGGACGTCTGACACCAAAAATGAGCTGCAAAAAGGGGAGGGCGCCTTTTTCCTAACCACATTCTGGCTGATAGATTGTCTGCTGCTTTTGGGCAGGGTGGGGGAAGCTACGGTCTGGCTGGAGAAAATTATCCATGACAGTTCGCCCTTGGGGTTATATGCCGAGGAGCTGGATCCGCTGTCAAAGCGGCACCTCGGCAACTACCCTCAGGCCTTTACCCATTTGGCCTTGATTAATTCTGTCCTGAACTTAAAGCAAACCGAAGCCTTCGGCAGTGAAAAAATCCCTACCACCCAGAGCGAGAGGTTAAGGAAGGTGGTAAAAAGCCTGCTGTTTACGGAAATCCACCCCCGCGCGTTGGCCCGCCGGGCTCTCAGGCGTTTATCCAGCTATTATTTCTTCCGTTAACTTATATCCTATAGTTTGATATTTACACTCAACTAAAGTATAATACTGCCTATGACTGAAATTGAGGGCTTAATGCCTGAATGGTTAAAAGAAAGGGACCACACGCTACTCCCTAAAATAGATTCTGTTTTGGTTTCAGGCATCGCTTCTTCAAAAACCCAATTGGTTGTAACCGGGACCGGCCTTAGGGCTTACCCTCAGGTATTTGAGAGCTACCGGGCTTTGGGAAACGCTGTTATTGACATTTTTACCAACTCTGCGGATTTTGAGGGAAGTTCGTTACTCCGTGCGCCCAGTAATTTTCCTGGTATGCTATTAAAGGTAGACCCATTCCTTGAATCTGTTGAGACTTTAATGACTTTAGCCGCCCTGGAGAGGCTGCTGCCCAGGTCAACCAAGAGCTTTCAATTTGAGCCGGTTAGGCTGTTTTGGGCGCTTGGCAACGGAGAAAATATGGACTTAATTTTTATGGAAAAGGCAGCCGGACAAAGAAAGCCCGGGTTTGGAATGAAAGGAGCTGGCGCTTATTCCGATGCATGCATATCACTAAATGATGAGTTAAAAGCTTCCTCTGTTTCGGCATTCGCCGGTGGCAACGATGTTATATACAGAGGCCTGAATCCAGCGGGAATCCCAATTTTAACTCTGGTTGATCAATGCGATCATAATATCCTGGAAAAACTGCTGGCCCCGGGGGTTGGGAAATAGGCAGGATCTTTTCCATTGTCCGACGTAGAAGTTTTCCTAGTGAGTTGACGGAGAAGGTGAACTTGAGGCAGGGGCAGAAGGGCTGGGACTGGAAGAGGGTGAGGATGAAGGCGTAGGTGTGGGGGTGGAGG
>CAYTPB010000112.1:0-2314 GCA_964439785.1 uncultured Gammaproteobacteria bacterium | reverse complement strand
TGACAGCAGATGAGCTGGCGGGTGCCAGGGATATTCTTTTCCAGGGTAATGATTATTACCCGATGGACGGTAATTTTAAAATTAATTGGGGGGATTCAACCTATAATAGTTTGTTAGCCTGGCGATGGCTGGCAGGGCAGGAGACGGTAAATGGAGGAGACTCTGGGTTCTCGGTCAACCCGGGATTGTCGAGTCCCGGAAGCGGCGGCACTATTACCGACCCCAACCAACTAAACACCTTAAGCGGCTACCGTTTGCTGTCAACTTCTCCCTTGGTCAATAAAGGTTTAAACTTATCCAGCCTTTTTGGCATCAATCCCGGACCCTTTGATTATTTTGGGGTGGCTATCCCCCAGGGAAGCAAGTTTGATGTCGGGGCAAGTGAGTACGGGTCTGCCGCCACCCCCACACCGGCTCCAACACTCACTCCCACCCCAACGAGCACACCGATGCCAACTCCAACATCCACGGCTACTCCCACACCCACGCCAACGCCCGTCCCGACTCCTTCTCCCAGCCCGAGTTCAAACCCATTCAGCGGTTATCCCTGCTGGATCCAGCAGATCTTAGGTTATACCTGCAGCTAAGATTGATCCTTTTGAGTTAGTTGGTGCTAAACCCCAGCATTGGTTCGGTTAAATTGGGGTCAGGGATAGAGCAATCTTTTTGTATGTCCCCGATCGAGGGATGGTTTTGGGGAAGCTGGACACCGATGTGGCCATAGGTATAGTCCACTTTAATATTAGGATAAATGTCATTAGGTATGATGATGCTGTAAATTGGCCCGCCGTTTTTGGGCAGATTGACATGGAGTTTGTCCAGCCAGAAAAAATACCTGAAACCAACGTTCTCACCCGGACTGGTAATATAACTGACAGCCACGCAGGGATAATTCTTGGCTTTGGCGTCCCGGGCAATAAAGAGGGCGGCATTTTTCCTGGCTAAATAGCCTTTTTGGTAATAATAGGAATGGGTAAAATTGTAAAGATTATAAATTAGTGCGGCTCCTAAAAGTAAAATAACAAAATATTTAGTGGAGCGGTTTACGCGGGAAAGCCAATAAAGTGCAGCTGCCATGAAAAAGGAAAAGATGACAAAGGTGTTAAAGAAATAATATTCTGAAACCGGAGTTGAGGAAAAGATAAAGAAAGCCAAAACCCCCAGTATCCAGACATAAAGCGGGATTAAATCCCGGGCGTTTAAGATTTTTCGGCGGATCAAGAGTATTGGCAGAAGCAATATTATCAAGGTGATAATCGGCCCGGTTATATAACCTACCGGTAAGGGATAAATAAAAATTAAAGCTATTGTGGAACCGAACTTTTCGATTACCGTTGGAAGTTTTTCGAATCCTGCTCCGCCGCCGTTGTTTGAGGAAAAATCCTTAAAAAAACTTAAGGTCTGGATAAAATGATGTTTTAGTTCAAAAAGAATTAACGGAGCAGAGGTGATAATCAAAACCGCCAAAAAGGTTAGGGTTTGTTTTAGGTTGGGGAGTTTTTTGGAGACTAAAAAGGCGGCCGGGATAGCCAGGAGGGTGGGGATTAAGGCAATATGGATGTTCCAGATCAGGGAGATAAGGGCGGCTAATATCGGTAAAACAGCCAAATTTCCCCGGGCCAGCATGATGATGGTAAAAAAATACCAGACCTGCCAGATGTTGGTGGGGGTGGAGGGGACCACCCAACGGTCCAAATTAATAACCTGTATCGAGATGGCCTGTAAAAATGTAATTATCAGTCCAATCCGGCGGTTAAAAAGTTTTGTAAAGACGAAATAGTAACTGATTAAAGTCAGCATTCCTAAAATGGTAATCGGGATGAGGGCGCCAATGGGGTCCATGCGGGTTAAAAGGAAGAAGGGGATTAAAGTGTAATAAAAAAGCGGCCCGATATAAATTCCGTTGGCGGAAGTCAGTTGCCCAATCAAACGTAAATGATGGTTAACGGCAATATCCTTAACGATCCAACTGAATAGGTCTGCATCTTGGGCGTAGGTATATCTTTCTATTATTTGATAAGTTCTGAAAAATAGGCCAATTATTAAAATTACTGCGAGTGCGATCCAATGCCAATTCTTTTTGAGCGACTTTAACATCTTTTCCCATTCTAGCATTTATGGTGTATACTTGGCGCTATGTTACGGGGGAGTTTGGTTTATTTGATACCGGTGATTGTGCTTTTATTTCTGGTTTTGGGGGTGCACCAGTTCCAAAAGGGCAGGCCCCAGACTTTGGGGGTATCAACCCTCAGCCAAACGCCCTTTCCAATCAGCACCGTTTCACCCTCCCCCGCCTCTACGCCCATTCCCTCCC
>CAYTPB010000111.1:0-2370 GCA_964439785.1 uncultured Gammaproteobacteria bacterium | reverse complement strand
TGGTGGTTTATCATCCTTTTAATAGTCAACACCTTCGGGCTTTTGGAAATTTTGTATATCTTTTACCTCAGCAAAAAGGAATTCAGGGCTAAATTTAAAAAACTCTTCAAAAAAGCTTAAAGCGGGGGAATCCCTAACAGATTTAACAGGAGATTAACCCCAAAACTTAAAACTGTGCTAATAATTGTGCTATTCCCAAAAGGGATTAGCATCAGCATGATTAGAATTAAAAAGCCAAATCTTTCTAAACTCTGGTAAGCTCTGGCTGCATTATAAGGCAACAGGGCCATCACCACTTTTGATCCATCAAGCGGCGGGACCGGGATTAAATTAAAAATAGCCAGTATTAAATTGATGTAAACAGTAAATATTAATAAGCTATTGATCAGAGTTTGAGTACTATTACCCCCCAAAATGTGATAGAGGATACTGGCCAGAATGGCTAAGCCCAAATTAGAAAGTATCCCTGCCGCTGACACCCAGATCTCGCCCATTTTTATATCCCTAAAGTTTAATGGGTTAATCGGCACAGGTTTGGCATAGCCAAACAAAATTGGGGAACCCGATAAAAGTAAAATGGCAGGCAGTAAGATTGTCCCAAAAGGATCAATATGGGGAATAGGATTGAGGGTTAGCCTGCCTGCATCCCGGGCTGTATGATCGCCAAAATAAAGCGCTACCACCCCATGCATCACCTCATGGACAATGACTGAAAAAAGCAAAATTATGATAGAAAAAGCCAGCACTTGCGCATCCATTGAAAATCTGATCCCAATATTGTATAGTTTAGCACATGGTTGCGTGTTTCAGATGCGGTAAAAAGCCAAACAAGATTGCTTACTCAAAGCATCAAAAAGGTTCCTCGGGAGCTTCCGAGTGGCCGCTTCGTGCCCAGATTGTCAAACACACCCAAAAACCCAACCTCCATTTATTTAAGGGCCACCGTTACTGCACCAAATGTTTGAGAATTGTTAAGGCAGACTTTAACAAAGCCTTCTCCAAACCTGAAACTTCTGCTCCGGCTGCTTCATAAAATTTTATGGCTGAGATTAATAAAACAGAACCTATCTACGACGCCTTACAGTTAACCGTCTACACCGTTTCCGATAAGCCCGACAGATATGACAGGCGCAAACCCGACACCAGGGGGTTAATGCAGATAAACGCAGCTATGGAATTAATTTCCCAGGGATTGGTTGAAAATGTTGTTATAGGCGGCATCAATTTTTATTCCCCTGATGATGGTTTAAGGATTTCCCAAGTCTATGCCAGAGCTTTAAAAGAAAGGTTGGAACATCGTAGAATAACCGGTATCCACGTTATCCCGGAAGCAGGATACTTACCAAAACCAAATTTAGAGAAAGGTGCTCGGGATGCCGGAGGTGAGGTAGACTTTCTCTTAGCTAAGGCCCGGGAGCGTAGTTGGGATAACATAGTTTCCCTAAGCTATTATCAACACATTCCAAGAGTAGTTAAGCTTTATGAATCAAGAGGATTATCACTACCGGGTATCAAACCAAGACCAAATAAAAAGGAAGTCACATTTTTAAGTTCCAACCATATTTTAAGCCAGGTCCACGACCATTTTGATAAACGTTTTGAGGCTTCACCATTTAGACAGCAGGAAGGTAATTCATTTGAGCAAAGGGAAAGAATAAAATTAGCCATAATGAGTATTGACCGACAAGGAAAGTTGCTTAGTTTTGTAGCCAACCACGCACCAGCTTTTATAAAACAACGTCTGGCCGGCTAAATCTGCTTGATTGGAAAATCAGGGTAGCCCCGCAAAAAATCAGCTAAAGTTGTGGCATTTTTCCCTTCCATTTGAATCTGGCCACCTGGATAGAACTTAACCACTTTACCATTTTTACCCTGAGCAGAGTCGATGGGCCACTTTGTCCAGACATTTGGCCAGGGGTAATAAGCCCTGACCATCCTGTCCAGCATCTCTAAATTTGGTGGATTATCTATCTCAAAAAACCCATCCTCTTTAGTGATAATTTTACAGTAAGTAGCTTCATTTTCATCCTGTTCCCTTGGGTTCATCTCTCCTCTAACAAAGTCCGGAATAATGCCAACCAGTAAATCTGCTCCTTCCTTAAAGGCTCTCTCGTAGAAGCTTTGGGAAGTGTCATCAGGCAAAATTTCCAACTCTTTTGAAGCTAAAATTGGCCCATGATCCATTTTTTCATCCATTTTAATGATAGTGACCCCGGATACTTTTTCCCCTGCCAAAATAGCTGCCTGAACAGGGGTTGGACCCCTAAATTTAGGTAAAAGTGAAGGGTGGATATTTATAGACCCAAACTTTGGTAAATCTAAAATTTTCTTGGGGATAATTTTTCCATAGCCTGAAACTATAAATAAATC
>CAYTPB010000110.1:0-2405 GCA_964439785.1 uncultured Gammaproteobacteria bacterium | reverse complement strand
ATAGAGATACTTTAAGATATTGTAATTGGTTTGCTGAGGCTGTGAGGGGAAAAGAATGTGATTTTTCTAAAGTTTTAAAAACCATTTATATGGGGGATGCTGGCAGGATGCTTAGATATCTAGAAAGGTCTGATACTGGAAGGTCTGTTAATTTTTTGGGAGGTTTACTTAAAAAAGGACTCAAAAGTAGAGTTAATGCAACTTTAGTCCATGAGGTTCAGCATGGAACTTCTAAATTTACACACCTATCCTCAGATGGTTTGGACGAGTTTTTTTCAGGATATGCTGAGCTAAAATTTATCCAGGATCCTCAGTGGAGGGAGATGGTTAAAATTGAGCCCAAGTAATGCGCCCTTGGAGAGATTTGAACTCCCGACCCTCTGTTCCGAAGACAGATGCTCTAATCCACTGAGCTACAAGGGCTCAGGCATATTTTACCAGTTTAGAGAGAGAACATCACCTTTTCTCAAGTTAAATTCTTTAATTGTACCCACAGGAAGTTCCAAAACCAGGAAATATTTTGGGTTCCAGAGGAAGATTTGGTTGGGGTTAACAGTCTTAAATTTTTGGATCCTTAGATTTGAATCTAAAATTAGGACATCAATTGGTCTTTTTATCCCAAAGGTATGGATTCCAAACCTGGTTTTGAAAATAACCGTTTGGTCTTTTTTATTAATTAATAGCCCGGGGATTTTTTTAAATAGATTTAGGTATTTTGCGTTCCCGGCGATAATTTTTAGGTTTGATTTGAGCCTGATAACCATGCCTTAAATATACTACTTGCAGGGGTGTGTTAATATATGCAGGAAATGGCAGTTAAAAAAACTAAGAGGTCCAGTGTTAAGCTGGCAGTGGGCAGGGGGAAAACGTCTAAAAAGAGTTCCAGGACCAAGGCGGCAGCCAAAGCCAAACCAAAATCCAATGTAAAAAGTTTACCGTTGCCGGTTCTCCAAACTTTCCAATCAAGGCTGTCCAAACTCACTAAGCCCAACTTCTCGGCAGTCAGGTCAAATGTAAAGATTAGTAGAAAAGTGGGGGTGATTGCCGGAGGGGTGATAGTTGCTCTGGCGGTTTTATTTTTTGCAGCCAATAAATTGACTATTGCCTGGGTGGACAACCATCCAATCAGCTGGTTTGAATATTATTCCACACTTGATTCAAAATACGGCCCGGATTTAAAGTCGCAGATGATCAGCCAGCAGTTGGTGCTGGATGAGGCTGATAGGCGACATACAACCGTTTCCGACCAGGAAGTTAATAATGAAATTAATACTATTAAGAGCCAGTCGGGCGGGGACGCCAACTTTAACTCGCTGTTAACCCAGCAGGGTTTAACTATGGCCGAGTTGCAAAAACAGGTCAAGCTGCAGCTTTTAATTCAGAAGATGTTTTCTCAAGAAGCTTCTGTTTCAGCCGATGAAGTAACTAAATATATTAAAGACAACAAGGACCAGTATCCGACTGACGATGCTTCAACTGAAGCCCAGGTTAGGCAGCAACTTCAACAGCAAAAGCTGGTTGATGTCTTCCGCACCTGGCTACAGCAAGCCCAAAGCTCAAACAGAGTTATAAAAACCGGTTCTTAATTTACTTTCCTAAAATTTACTAGTATATTAGTGTCACCATGAAGATTGGTTATATCGGTCTCGGCAAAATGGGGAAGAATATGGTTCTTCGCCTTCTGGAACAGGGAATTGAGGTGGTGGCCTGGAACAGATCCCCCGAGCCTTTAAAGGAAGCGGCCGAAGCCGGCGCTATTCCTGCCGATTCTCCTTTAGACATTTTAGTTAAGCTGGAATCCCCCCGGATAATCTGGATCATGCTGCCCCAGGGGCCGTTAATTGATGAGATGATTGCCCAGTTAATTGATAATCTTGAGCCGGGAGACATAGTTATTGACGGCGGCAACTCTTTTTATAAAGATTCCATGAGAAGGGCCGGCGAGTTATCAAACCGCGGGATCCATTTTATGGATGTCGGGGTGTCGGGCGGGCCGGGCGGAGCCCGGTCAGGCGCCTGTTTAATGGCAGGCGGAGACAAGGAGGATTTTGAGGAATTAAGAGGGCTGTTTGAGGCAATTGCCAAAAAAGATGCGCTGGGGTATTTCGGGAAGGCGGGAGCCGGGCACTTTGCCAAGATGGTCCATAACGGGATTGAGTACGGGATGATGGAGTCAATCGGAGAGGGCGCAGCTGTTTTGAAGGCGTCTTCTTTTGATTTCGATTTGGCGGAAGTCTTTAGGGTTTATAATAACGGCTCGGTAATTGAATCCAGGCTGGTTGGCTGGACTGAGGAGGCTTTAAAGGAAGATCCGGATTTGTCGGCGATCTCTTCCAAAATTGACGCGTCCGGCGAGGGCGAATGGACGGTTGACACTGCTAAAGAACTTGGTGTTGATGCAAAAG
>CAYTPB010000109.1:0-2412 GCA_964439785.1 uncultured Gammaproteobacteria bacterium | reverse complement strand
AGCTTGGGCTTTATACTTTTGAAGTGGACAGGAACTCCACCAAAGAGAAGATAGCTAAATTAATCAAGGAAAAATTTAATGTTGACGTGGTGTCGGTTAAATCAATTAACGTTCAGGGAAAAACCAAACTGCAAAGATCAAGGAGAGGATATTTCCATACGCCCAACTTTAAAAAAGCCCTAATCCAGGTTAAGAAAGGCCAGAAAATTATCCTGTTTGAGCAGGCCTCCGAGCCGGAAACGGAAGTTGTAACAGGGGAAGAGCCAGTGGTGAAAGAAAAAAAGAGCCGGTTTGGCGGAACCAAAATTAAGATTGAAAAAGAAGCTAAAACTAAAGGGGAGAAACCCGTTCGACAGGCTCAGGGTAAAAAGAAAACAGCCAAACAAAAATCTATTGAAAAAAAGAAAGGAGGCAAAAGTTAATTATATCGGCAAACTTAGGATTTTAAACTAAGGTCAAATTTCAAAGTTGTTTACCGATGTAATTTACTCGCTGAATTTTATGCTCATAAATTATAAAGAAAAAACCAATACCAGAAGGTTTGCTTCCAGAATGATCAGGCCTAAGAAAAGTGACAAACAGGTTAAATCCCTAATAGCGCTTTTGCCAAAAAAGAGCGGCCGGTCGGGCGGAAAAGTGACGGTCAGACACCAGGGCGGCAGGCACAAAAGATATTACCGGGTGGTTGATTTTAAGAGGGATAAGAGAGAGGTGCCGGGAAAAGTAGTGGCCTTTGAATATGATCCAAACAGGAATGTGGATGTTGCCTTACTTCAGTATGAGGATGGGGAAAGGAGATACGTTTTGGCTCCGAAGGGATTAAAGGTTGGGGACAGTGTAGTTTCAAATGATAAGGCCGAGGTAAAGCTGGGCAATGCTATGAAACTGAAAAATATTCCGGTTGGAACAGTTTTGCATAACGTTGAGCTTAACCCGGGTAAAGGCGGACAAATAGGAAGGTCGGCCGGGACAGCCCTGATTTTGCAGGCGAAAGAGTCAGGCTACGGCCACTTGAAAATGCCCTCGGGCGAGGTTAGAATGGTTTCTTTAGAGTCGTATGCTACGGTCGGAGCGCTGGGGAATGAGGAGTGGAAGAATATGGTGCTGGGAAAGGCCGGGAGAGCCAGGCATATGGGAATCCGGCCAACTGTCAGGGGAGTGGCCCAGGATCCAAGGTCACACGCCCACGGCGGCGGAGAAGGAAGGTCGGGTGTGGGAAGAAAAAAACCAATGACGGTTTATGGCAGGCCAGCTGTAGGTAATACCAGAAAGAAAAATAAATGGACAGATAAGTACATTCTCAAGAGGAGGAATATTAGATAATGTCCAGATCAACTAAAAAGGGACCATACATTGATGAGAAACTGCTTAAAAAGGTAATGGCGCAGAAGGCCGGGGGTGCTAAAACCCCGATTAAAACCTGGGCCAGGAGGTCGCAGATTCCACCCGAGTTTGTCGGGCATACTTTCTCGGTCCACCAGGGTAAAAATTTTGTGAGCGTATTTGTTTCCGAGGCTATGGTGGGGCACAGATTAGGGGAGTTTGCACCTACCAGAACTTTTAGGACCCATGGAAAAATGACCGAGAAATCAGTGGCCAAGACTTAAAAAGAAGGAGTAAAAAATGATTGCACAAACAACACAGAAAAATATTGACACCAGCCCAAGGAAGCTTAGGATGCTGGCTGATATGATCAGGAAAATGAGCCCGGAGCAGGCAATCGAAACCTTGATGTTTACCAGACGTTCAGGTGCGATTGATCTTTTAAAGGCTATTAAAACCGCTTTGGCCAATGCCCGGGCAGAGGGAAACTTAAGTTTCAAGAGTATTGAGGTGAATGAAGGTTTGAAGATGAGGAGATATATGGTGGGAACAGCCGGACGCGGCAGGGGCAGGCCTTATAGAAGAAGATCCTCCCACATTAAGATAGTTTTAACGGATGAAGTTAGGGAGTCGAAGAGTTCGATGAGTCAAAAGAGTCAAAGGAAGGAGAAGAACAATGGGACAAAAGATTAACCCGGTTGGATTTAGGTTGGGAACAAGCGCCACTTGGGGGTCAAGGTGGTTTGCTCCTTCGGGAAAATACGGCCAGTTTTTGGTTGAAGACAACAAGACCCGGGATTTGTTAATGAAGAAACTGCGGCCGGCCGGGATTACCAAGGTAGAGATTGAAAGGTCAATCGGCAGGCTTAAAATTTTGGTTTTTGTTTCCCGTCCGGGAGTTTTGATTGGAAGAGGCGGGTCAGGGCTGCAGGATTTGAAGAAATACTTAATGAAGGAGCTCAAGATTAAGGATGAGAATAAGCTGGAGGTGGCACCGATGGATATTAAGAATCCGGATTTATCGGCTTATTTAGTGGCCCAATCAATTGCCGAGCAGCTCTCCAGGAGGATGCCGGCGGCCAGGGTGAT
>CAYTPB010000108.1:0-2443 GCA_964439785.1 uncultured Gammaproteobacteria bacterium | reverse complement strand
AACTACCTTAAAGAGAAAGGAGAACAACTGTACGTTATCTAGACATCCAGCACAAAGCATTGAAAAATTCCTTCAAAAAGCGTAAAATATCTTATAGAAAATCTACAGGATTTGTATGGAACAAAAGTTTTCTAAAATTTTAATTTCCATTTTAAAGATAAGCGCTTAAAAGCGTTTTTTTCCTGTACTTTTCCATATTTATGCAAAAAAGTTTTGGTACAAAAAATAACAGTGGTTTTGACCCTATAAACCCTCAGGATACCCAGCGTATGGATACAACGGTAAAAGAGGTTGAGTTGGCAAAACGTGAGGGAATTTTAGAAGAGCGGGAGAAGATCTTATCGGAAAGACTCCTGAGTGTTGATGAAAAATTAGACCAGCTGGAGAAAGTTAGAAAAGATTTGGTAGACAAGCTGGAAAAGAGCGCCAAAATGTCCCCTGATGAGGCCCAGAAGATTTTGCTTGAGCAGATTGATAAGGATTTGGCTGCGGAAATTTCCAAAAAGGTTAAGGAGGCAGAGGATGAGATAAAGGTCCAGGCAGATGAAAAAGCCAAGCAGATTTTGGCCGATGCCATGTTTAGCGGGGTGACCGATTACGTGGCGGAATTTACAACCTCAACCGTCAAACTGCCTGATGAGGAGATGAAGGGGCGGATTATTGGTAAAGAAGGACGCAATATTAAGTCATTTGAACAGGAAACCGGGGTGGATGTTGAGATGGATGAGGAAAACCCCAATACTCTGGTTATCTCCTGTTTTGATCCGGTCAGGCGTGAGATTGCCAAGGTTTCTTTAGAGAGGTTGATGGCAGACGGCAGGATCCAGCCCCAGCGGATTGAGGAGGTTGTGGCCAAGACCCGCTCGGACATTGAGAAGCTGATGCTTCAGGCCGGCGAAAAGCTTTGCCATGACGTCGGGGTTTATAACATGCCGACCGAGATTATGGAGCTTTTGGGTAGATTTAAGTACCGATATTCATATGGCCAAAGTTTAATCCAGCATTCCATGGAAGTGGCCCAGATATCAGCTTATTTGGCGGCTGAAATCGGGGCTGATGTGAATATAGCTAAAATTGGCGGGTTACTGCATGATATCGGGAAAATTTTGACCGATTGGGATGAGGGGACACATGTTGAAAGAGGTGTCCAGGTAGCCAAAAAGTTTAACCTGCCCCAGCCTATCATTGATTGTATTGCCCAGCATCATGAGGACGAACCTTTTACCGGACCCGAGCAGATTTGTGTGGCGATAGCCGATGCTATTTCAGGCGGCAGGCCGGGCGCCAGGCACGAGAATGTCCAGGATTATATAAAGAGACTGGATGAGATTGAAAAGATTGCCACCTCTTTTGAGGAAGTGGAGAGAGCTTTTGCGGTCCAGGCGGGCAGGGAAGTTAGGGTAATTGTTTACCCTGAAAAGGTTTCCGATGATGAGTTGCCAAAGCTGGTTCATGATATCGGCGAAAAAATCCAAAAAGAGGTGATGGTGCCGGGCGCGGTTAAAATTACTGCTATTAGGGAGGTTAGGGCTTCCGATTCCTTCCTGACTTCGGGAAGCTAAGCTGGGTCTTTACAAGATAATGATTACTCTGGTATAACAATATCCATTGCTATGACAAAGAACCAATTGATTGAAAAGGTTGCCAAAAAATCCTCCCTGACAAAAAGAGCTGCTGCGGATGCGGTTAATGCAGTTTTTGACACCATCAGGGATAACCTGGCCCGGGGAGAAAAGACAATTATTACCGGTTTTGGAACTTTTGTAGTTAGGTCCAGGGCTGCCAGACGCGGCAGGAATCCCCAGACCGGTGAGACAATCCAAATCCCCGGTAAAAAGCTCCCCGGTTTTACCGCTGGCAAGACCATCAAACGACTGATTAAATAATTTTGCCGTTTTTTCTTTTTATTGCTTGACTTCTCTACCCTTTTTATCCTAGTATGAATCCATACATGAGCAAACCCAAAATTGACAGGAAGATGGATGTGCCTTTAGAGCTGATTAAGGAGCTGCTCACTCCTTCTGAGTGGCGGATGGTTAAACAACGGCTTTTAATAATCACTTTAATTGACGAGGGTTTATCAATCAGGCAGATAGCTGATAGGGCTAAAGTGGGGACAGATACTGTGGTGAGAATTTCCAGAAAGTATGAGGCATCCCCCATTCTAAAAAATTACATTAAAAAAGCTAAGGCCTCCCCTGCCTCTACTTGGGTTTTTGGTAAAAGTGAAGAGTAAGTTTCTTCTTACTTTTGTAGCTAAAGTTAGCTTTGGTCACTCGCCAGCTCCTAGCCTCGCTTAGATTATTTTCCTTAGGTGTCTACCTAGCACACACCGGGGGTGTGCAAAGATCTACTTCCTAATTAGTTTTGGCCTATAGTTGAGGTTAGTTTGTTTTTATCGTATAATTCCTTTCATGCCAGAATCTAAAGACAGATTATATGG
>CAYTPB010000107.1:0-2460 GCA_964439785.1 uncultured Gammaproteobacteria bacterium | reverse complement strand
ATATAAAGAAAAACAGATATTCAAACACTAACTACTGGCTCTTTTTCCCCACATAGCTGGAAAACACATAACCTTCCGTCCCATCAGAGGTCCTGATCCGGTCCCAGGAAGGGAGTTCCTCCAAAAGCGTTACCGTATCACCTGAAGGAATCTGGCCTACCTGCTGAGATGTTACAGATGCCTGGGATCTGATATTTAAATAACCCGTCGGTGTCTGTTTGACTGTTAACTGGACCGGCTGAACCACCGGAGGAGAGTTATCCTGGGTCAAATCTGCCTGCGACAGTGCTAAATCCACACTTAAAGTTAGGTCGTATCCTAAAACCGATGTCGCCCTGATACTCCTTTTAACATAACTTGGATGGGACAGTAAAAAGATATGCTCTCCCGGTTTTAAGTTGGAAAGCGAAACCGGCGTTTTCCCCATATCCTGCCCGTCAACCTGGACACCCGTATCCGACGGATTAGATAAAACCGTCGCGCCCGATCCCTTCTCAAGCGTAATTATCTCACCGGCTGATGAAGCCTCGGTCGGTTCCAAATCCCTGTTAACTACAGTTAAAGTCCCTGTATTTAGCTTAACGTAACCCTGCCAGGTCGCCGTATCGGTTTTAAGGGTAATTAGCTGTTCACCGGCGGTTAGGTCTTCCTTCTGAAAAGGAGTCTGGCCCACCGGCTGGTTGTTGATTAAAACCTGGGCAGTATTGTTGGCATCAATCCTAACCCCGGCCCGGTCTTTTAATCCCAAAAATTGGGTAGTAATCAAAGACCCAAAACGGATAACCAGACTTAAGATACTTAAAAAAACCAGGAGCAGTATGATAACCCGGCGCATCATTTAATTATACCTCACCCCCTGATTTGACTCAGCAGCTATTTTTTGCTAGAATTCTTCTTTGTCCCGCCCAAAGTTGGCGGGATTTTGATGGTTATAGGCTTACCATTTAGCCTGCCCCCACAAACCAGACATTCAAGCAAACTTCCCTCTAAGATTGCGTTTGGGGTAATTTTGCTAACCTTTTTGTTTAATTATCAGCCATCTTTCTCTTTCCCCCCAGTCAAACAAAACCTGGCCCATGCCCAAACTCCGTCCCCCACACCCGAACAGACTCAAACCATTAACTCAAAACCCCTAGACATTGTCTTTAAACTCCCTTTTAATGGCTATATCACCACCTACTTTTCCTCTTACCATCCCGGAATAGATTTAGCCACCCCCTTAGGTACACCAATCCATCCTGTCGCAGACGGCACGGTCACCGATGAAGGCTTTAACCATTGGGGGCTTGGGCTGAATGTGGTGGTGGATCATGGCCACGGTTACCAGTCGCTTTATGCCCACATGGGAAAAATTTTTGTCAAGATCGGCCAAAAAGTGACCACTGACGATGTTTTGGGTGTAGTCGGTTTAACCGGCCATACCACTGGCCCCCACACTCATTTACAGATCAGCAAAGACGGCGAAGACATTAATCCCTTAAATGTCCTCCCCCCTGTTAGAACTATTCCTTTAGCCACGGATTTTACTCCAATAGCCACGGGGAGCACCCAGACAACTACCTCTCCCCTCCCCGTTGAAACTCCTGCCGCCAGCACTGGAACCATCCTAACCTTATCATCAACTCCAACACCCACCCTAACACCCGCTCCCACTCCCGACCCGGCCCAGGCCTTAAACAACAATTTAAAAGTAATCCAGATAATCCAAGTCGGAATACCCGCTGTAACCCCCATTGCTTCCTCACCCTTAAGTTTAACCGGCCAGCTTTCACCTTTAAACTTAATCAACCAGCTCGCCCTCTAAAGTTGTCACTGCGCCGGTACTTCTACCTAACTGCTCCCTTTCCCTGTTGATCAGTCTCTCCAGAATATTTTTAAATTCAATTGGAGCATCTATCCAATTTAGGACAATTTCATTCTTATTCATGCCGGCAGTGTTGATAATGATCTTCCCGTGGCGCAGCAAAAACCTGTCCACCAGTCCCTGAACCACTTCAATATGGGTAATTTTGTCATATAAAGCTGAAGTTAAATCCACCACAAAAAAGCCGTTTTTAACAATCACCCGCCTGGTGGTTAGAAGGTAGCGGTGGCCATGGTGGAACAAAATTGTCCTGATAGTGGCAAAAACCATGGCCGCAATCAGCCCGATTAACAAACCATAAGCTAAATCCATCCCGGCAAAATGAGCTAAAATTATTGCCACTATTATTATAATTAGCCCTGGCAAAACTACTGCTACCGCCCAAACCTGGGTTAAATAGGCAAAGGACACACCTGCCGCCATAATCAGCTCCTCATCCTCGGCCAAATACTTGGCAAACCTGTTTTTCTCTTTTAAAGATGCTGTATCCTGGTATTTCCTCTTATGCGCCATACACTAATCTTAGCATTTTTTTAAAATAGGAAAGGCTTTTAATTCTCTCTAATTGCCATATTTAAAATGGCACTGATCTACTA
>CAYTPB010000106.1:0-2491 GCA_964439785.1 uncultured Gammaproteobacteria bacterium | reverse complement strand
GGTGTAGAGAGTTTCTGGTCCTGGACCAAAAGGAGGCTCTCTAAATTCAACGGCATCCCCAAACCATCCTTTGGGATGCATCTTCTGGAGTCAGAGTGGCGGTTTAACCACCGGGGTGATATATTATCATCAGTCAGAGCACTGGCTAGAAGGAGGAGAAAACCCTCTGTTATCTAGTCAAGACCCCTTGTTAATTTGTTTTCATGGATATTTTCACAGACGTAAAATAATTCAAGTTGATGACAAATGATATATTTAAGTAATAATAAGATGATATATTTAAATAAATTATTCCACTATAAGGATATTTATGCCTGTTCGGTAATTTAAATTATCGAGATTGATATATTTAGATAGTTACTGTGGAAAAGTGGAAAAATTGATAAACTTTCTTAAGTTATGGCAAGTTCTTAGCTTAAATGCTAAAATCAAACCATGAAAAAGTACAAGCCAAAATTAATTGAAAGTAAATGGCAGAAAAGGTGGGCCAAAGAGGGTATTTATAAGACAGACCTTCAAAAACCGGATAAGTTTTACGTCCTGGCTGAGTTTGCCTATCCCTCCGGCGACCTCCATGTCGGTCATTGGTTCACCTTTGGCGGAGCCGACATCTACGCCCGGTTTAAGAGAATGCAGGGCAAATATGTCTTTTTCCCCAATGGTTTTGATGCCTTTGGTCTGCCGGCAGAAGGTGCCGCCATTAAACAGGGGACTCACCCCAAAGATTGGACTGCTTCTAACATCGCCCGGATGAAACAGCAGTTTTCAACACTTGGTGCATCTTTTGATTATTATGGAAATTTGATCACTTGTGAGCCGGTTTATTATAGATGGAACCAGTGGATTTTCCTGAAAATGTTTGAAAAAGGTTTAGCTTACCGGGGCAAATACCTGGCTAACTGGTGCCCTTTTGACCAGACCGTTCTGGCTAACGAGGCTGTGGAAAACGGTAAATGCTGGAGGTGCGGCAACGAGGTGATACAAAAAGAAGTTGAGCAGTGGTTTTTTAAGATAACTGATTATGCCGAGCGCCTGATCTGGCCCGAAAATCCACTTGTAGACTGGCCAAAATCCACCCGGGACGCCCAGAATGAGTGGATCGGGAAGAGTGAAGGCGCAGAAATTGAGTTCCAGGTTAAAGGCCAGGGCCAAAAAATTAAAGTTTTTACCACCAGGATCGACACTATTTATGGGGCTACTTTCCTGGTCCTGGCGCCTGAGTATCCGATCGTAAAAGACCTTATAACAGCAGGTCAACAGGCTACGGTGCGGGAATATTTGGATAAAGCCAGCAAAAAAAGCGAGCTGGAAAGAAAAGAAAATAAAGAAAAGACCGGTGTTTTCACCGGCAGTTTTGCCGTAAATCCGTTTAATAACAAAGAAATCCCTATCTGGGTGGCTGATTATGTACTTCCCAGCTACGGAACAGGTGCAATCATGGCTGTACCAGCTCATGATGAGCGTGATTTTGAGTTCGCTAATAAGTTCAACCTTGAAATAACTCAAGTTGTTGAGCCTTTAAAAGATGGTGAAGTAACACTTCCATATTTAGAATATGGCAAAGTCATTAATTCTGACTCGTTTGATAATTTGAGCTCGGAAGAGGCTAAGCAGAAGATGACAGAGTTTGCCAGTAAGCGTGGATTTGGTGAAAAGATGGTAAATTTTCACCTCCATGACTGGTCGATCTCCAGACAGCGCTACTGGGGCACACCCATCCCCATAATCCACTGCCCAAAGTGTGGCTTGGTGCTCGTGCCAGAGGAGGATTTGCCTGTTAAATTGCCATATGAAGTAGATTATCAGCCCAAAGGGAAATCTCCCTTAGCTTCAAATGAGGAGTGGCTCAAGGTTAAGTGCCCTAAATGTGAAGGAGAAGCCAAAAGGGATGTCGATACCATGGATACCTTTGTTGACTCATCCTGGTACTTTTTCAGGTATCTAGATCCTGAGCTTGATTCCCAAGTTTTTGATCCTGAACTGGCCAAAAAAATTATGCCGGTTGATATTTACTTTGGCGGGGCCGAACACACTCTAGGACACACCCTTTATTCCAGGTTCTTTACTAAATTCTTTAAAGATCTGGGTTTGACTGAGCTTGAAGAGTATGCCCAAAGGCGTGTTAACCATGGGATTGTGTTGGGTCCTGACGGCCAGAAAATGAGCAAATCCCGGGGCAATGTAGTTAATCCTGATGAGGAGGTTAAAAAGTTCGGCGCGGATGCTGTCAGGCTGCATGTAGCCTTCTTTATGCCATATGATGGGGTGGGGCCATGGATTTCGGAGCGGATTTGGGGCCCGTTTCACTTCCTGGAGCGGATTTGGGGATTATTTGACAAGGTTGGGGGTGTCGAATTAACCAGAGAGGATAAAACCCAGCTAAATAGGGCTGTCAGAAAAGTCACGGAAGATATTGAAAAAATTAAGTTTAATACAGCCATCGCCGGATTGATGGAATGGCTAAACTACCTCTCCCGGAAAGATAAGGTCT
>CAYTPB010000105.1:0-2493 GCA_964439785.1 uncultured Gammaproteobacteria bacterium | reverse complement strand
GCTTAGAAGTGTTACCGATGTATCTCAGCCTACTCAATAGGTTTCTCGCAAATTACTTCAAAAAAGGCTAAAATAGCTTCATGCCGGGGTGGCGGAATGGCAGACGCGCGGCGTTTAGGGCGCCGTACCCGTAAGGGTGTGCAGGTTCAACTCCTGTCCCCGGCACTTAATCTTTACTTTTTCCCAATCATAAAAGGGGATGGTTTTCTGACCGGTAAAGGGCTATCTGAACGTGACAATACCATTAAATAAAAATCTGCCTCTCTACCCAAAGAACTTCTGCCAAAAGTGGTCTTAAAGATTCCGAGGAAGTTTAGCTTAAGCGGTGAAAGCCCGCTAATCACGTGCTTGACATCTCTCTTATAAAGACGGTCTACTTCATCAAACCAATTTACAAATTTACTCCAAATGCCCTGATTTGGGAATTGTACGTGTGTAGCTAATATTATTCCACTTGGCGACAAAACATCCTGGCAAGACATGGCAAAATTACTAAGCTGGTTGCCTTCTAGAAAATGCAACGTGAAATCTAACACCAACAAATCTACTGAGCTAGACCTAAATGGCAATCGCTCCAGATTTGCCTGTAACTTGCTTATGTTTGACCTGCGGTCAAGCTGTCTGATTGGATCCATGTTAAGGTCTAAACAGAAATTCTGGTGCTCTCCCTTATGGAGTTGGTTTCCCAGATCAATAAAATCTGCCACTGTCCAGGCGCCATGGAATCCCCCCAAAACAAAATTTAGTCTCTTGTTAGGGTCCAAAACTTCAGCATCCATCAGCCTTAAACCACTAATTGCCCTTTTATAGGCATGGCTATGTTCACCCAACATAATTGGAGCTGTCTCTTGATGGTATTTTTGCCATTCCATCCCTATATTATAGGACATTTATTAACAATTTTCAAACTATGGGATAAGATTATTTAACATCAAACTCTAAATAGTTTTTAACTTTTCCCTCCCTCACCTCAACACTTGTCACCTTAGCAAAGGGAGAGCCATTATGGCAGAGTTTCACAAACTCTTCCAAATCTTTTTCCTCTCCTTCCGCCTTAATTGAAACCGAACCATCGGGCATATTTTCGGCATAGCCTGAAACACCCAGGGTATTAGCCAGCCTTTGAGCCCAATATCTATATGCCACACCCTGGACTCTCCCAAAAACTCTAATGTCTATATGCTTGACCATTTTAGCTAAACTTTTCTATTGCGGCCTGATGTGCCTTATTTTCCAGTTTGTCATTCAAAGCCGAAAGTTTTACCTTTTTCCCGTATTTAACTTCCAAAGCCTGTTTGATTAACCAGTCTGCCAACTCAGGATTTTTGGGAAGCAGCGAGCCGTGCATGTAACAGCCAACCGCATTATTTTTAATACAACCCTCAAGTTTATCCTCCCCATTGTTTCCAAAACCTGCAGTTACCTTCCCCAGGGCCTGCCCGCCCTCCTCCAAAAAGGTCTTGCCCGAGTGGTTTTCAAACCCGACCAGCTGTCCAAACCGGGAATCTATAATCAGGTTCCCGATCATCCTGGTTCCTGAACCTATAGTGTAGGCAGGAAAGAAGCCTAAACCGGTCAATTTGGGGCCTTTTTGAGGCTTGTAGTAGTCTCCCAGCAGCTGGTATCCTCCGCATATGGACAGGAGCGGCACGCCTCTTTCCAGATCCTTTTCCAATTCTTTTCCCTTATGGTTTAAAACCAAATCTTCCGAAACCTGAGACTGGACCTGGTCCTGGCCACCGCCGAAAAAATAAAGGTCAAATTCGCCCGGCTTAATTTTATAATTAAAACCGATTTCCTTAACCTTAACCTCAATCCCCCGCCACTCGCAGCGTTTTTTTAGGGCAATGACGTTTCCGTTGTCCCCGTAGGTGCACATTTGGGTCTTATATAAATGTCCGATCGTTAGTTTGTAATTTGCCATTTCCTTACTCCATCTCCTTCCAGTACTCCGGTTTTAACCCCAAACCGGCTAAAATCCCCTGCAGTTTTAAAAGCGCGGTATAAGTCGGCAGAATAAATAAATTGCCGCCTAAATTCTTCCGGGATTCCCTTAAGGCCAGGGATAAATCTTTTAAAATGACTAAATTTTCCTCACCTATCCCGGCATATTTTAACCTCAGTGCCAAATCCTCCGCCCGTGTCCCCGAACAAATAATCATTAATCGTTCATCGTTAATTGTTAATCGTTCAAAATCCACATCCCAAATCCATGACACATCCGTTCCGTCGGCAAAATTATCGTTTAAGGCAATCAGCAGCCCGTCTCCCCTTTTAATTTCCGGCGCAACCGTCTCCAAAACGCTGTTTGAGCCGGCCGGGTTTTTAATCAGGCAAATAATGGCCGGGGTTTCTCCCAGCCTTATCTTTTCGATCCTGCCAAAAGCGGCTTTATAGCTTTCCAAAGATTCCTGGATTTTATCAACAGGTTCCTTTAAAAGGTAAAAAACCGAGGCTGCCGCCAAAAGGTCATAAACCTGGTAAATCCCAGGC
>CAYTPB010000104.1:0-2523 GCA_964439785.1 uncultured Gammaproteobacteria bacterium | reverse complement strand
CGTAACCTCTGACTTTGGCCTCAGGCGACTCGGAAAAAAGCTCCCTGATATAGGCAAAGGCTCCGGTGTAAGTGGCCGGATTGGACCTTGGGGTCCGCCCGATCGGCGACTGGTCAACCAGCACCACCTTATCAATATTTTCCACTCCTTCCAACCCCTTAAACACTCCCGGCCGTTCCTTTGAATGGTAAAACTTCTGGGCCAAAGATTTGAATAAAATATCATTGACCAAAGTGGACTTTCCCGACCCCGACACTCCGGTCACGGCAATAAAGTTGCCCAAGGGTAAAGATACATCAATATTTTTTAGGTTATTTTCGGCTGCCCCCAGAATTTTTAACTTGCCCAGACCATTTGAATGCGGCACTTCCCGCAAAGCCTCAACTTTTTTCTTGCCGGACAAATACTGCCCGGTCAGGGACCTGGGGTCTTTTTTGATCTGCTCGGGTGTACCCTTGGATACAACCTCTCCGCCGTGCTCACCCGCCCCCGGCCCGATTTCAAACAGATAATCCGCGCTCTCCATCGTCTCGGCGTCATGCTCATTAACGATCACCGTATTGCCTAAATCCCGGAGCTTTTTTAAAGTCGCAATCAGCCTGGTGTTGTCCCGCTGGTGAAGCCCTATGGAGGGTTCATCCAGCACATACAAAACTCCCGACAACCCCGACCCGATCTGGGAAGCCAGCCTGATCCGCTGGGATTCCCCGCCGGCCAAAGTCATAGCAGCCCGATCAAGCGTCAGATAATCCAAACCCACATCCACCAGAAACTGCAGTCTGGATTTAATCTCCTTTAAGATTGACTCTCCGATCGTTTTCTCCCTCTGGGATAAAATAGCCTGATTTTGAAGCTTTTTTATCCACTCCAGCGCCTCTTTAATCGATTGGGATGTCACCTCGGCAATGTTTAAGCCTTCAATTGTGACAGACAAAGCATCATCCTTTAACCTGGCGCCTTGGCATTTTGGGCAAATCTCCTTGTACATATACTTTTCCAGCTCGGCCTTAACATAATCCGACTCGGTCTCCTTGTACTTTTCCTTTAAATAAGGCACCAGGCCCTGAAAAGTGGAGTAAAAATGGGTCCAGCGGCCCTGCCTATTTTTGCCCTCCACCTTAAATTCTTCCTGGCCCGAACCGTTTAACAAAGCTCGCCTGGCCGGCTCGGACAAGTTGTACAGCCTTGTATTTAAATCAAAACCGTATTCCTTCCCCACAGCCTCAATCATCCTGCTAAACCAGGTTTCATGGGTGGCAAACTTTTGCCAGGGTAAAATTCCACCCTCGGCAATGGTCAAATTGGGGTTTAGGACCATATCCGGATCAATCTCCAAAAGAGACCCCAGGCCGGTACACTCGGGACAGGCTCCATGGGGCGAGTTAAAGGAAAAAAGTCTCGGCTCTACCTCAGGCAGGGCAATATTGTCCACCGGGCAGGCAAACCGCTCCGAGTACAAATGGTCCTCCATCTTTTTAGGGTTGGCCGGAAATTCCAATGAAGCATCCAAAACTTCGGAAATAATAACTGATCCCTCACCCAATTTAAGCGCTGTCTCAATACTTTGTGGCAATCTTGAGCTAAATTTTTGATCAAGAACAACTTTTTTATCCAAAACCAATCGGTCAACCACCACATCAACAGTATGCTTATTGGTCTTTATCAAAACAAAATCCTCGCCAAGGTCCCTTACCTGTCCGTCAATCCTAACCTTGGAGAATCCCTTTTTCACCAGGTCACCAAATAAACCCGTATATTCACCTTTCCTGTCCTTAACAATTGGGGCCAATACCATAATCCGGTGGGATTTTTTGCCCTCCGTGGCGTTTTTTACCACCTGCCCGGTGATTTGCTCGACACTCATCCGGGAAATTTCCCGGCCGCAGACCGGGCAATGGGGATGACCAATCCTGGCAAACAAAAGCCTTAAATAATCATAAATTTCCGTGGTAGTCCCGACAGTTGAGCGGGGGTTGTGGGAAGCGCTCTTTTGGTCAATTGAGATGGCTGGTGAAAGCCCCTCAATATAATCCACATCCGGCTTGTCCATCACCCCCAAAAACTGCCTGGCATAAGCCGACAGCGACTCGACATAACGCCGCTGGCCCTCGGCGTAAAGGGTATCAAAAGCCAGCGAGGACTTCCCCGAGCCTGAAATCCCGGTAAAAACCACCAGTTTATTTTTGGGGATCTCCAGGTCGATGTTTTTAAGGTTATTCTCCCTAGCGCCTTTGATGGTAATTTTATCTGTTACTGCCATAATTTACCCGAAAATGAGCAGTCTCCATTTTAAACCATTTTGCAATCTTTTTAAAGCCCTTAACCTGCTGCTATCCTCCAACTTTACCCAATTGCACCTCGAAGGGGTAATTTCCCAAGAAAACTTTTCACTCCTTCCCGGGGTATAATTAGCCTGAATTAACTCCTTAGTTTGACATACTATAGGTTTTAAAGTAGAATACTTCTTTATATGAGCGCAGAACATGGCGATTTAGGCCCAACAGTTAAATTAGAGATTTTTCA
>CAYTPB010000103.1:0-2524 GCA_964439785.1 uncultured Gammaproteobacteria bacterium | reverse complement strand
CCCATAAAACTATATTTTTTATAACCGGCTTTTTGGTGCTTTTGTGGCTGCTTTTTTTAATCAGGGATTTAATTTTAATTTTGTTTATTTGCGTCATTTTTGTTTCAGCAATTGATCCGCTGGTTGAAAGGTTAACTTCATGGAAATTTCCCAAGGCTTTGGCGATTGCCATAATTTATGTTTTGGTAATTCTAATTTTGGCGGGGATTGTTACCCTTGGGCTTCAGCCTATTACTACCCAAACTTCCAGCTTAATTGAACATATTAACTTAACTGTGGCCCAGTTTGGCCAGGGGGCTTATGGTTTTTCATTAAAAGACCAGTTGCCGAATTTATCGGGTAATATTTTGACTTACACTTTAGATATTTTCCAGAGTTTTATTGGGGCAGTGCTGGTTGCGGTGATTACTTTTTATATGCTGCTTGATAAAGATAAACTGGAACTTCGTTTTGGCCGGCTTTTTGGGAAATACCAGGATAAGGCCAGGGGCCTTCTCAGAAAAATTGAGATAAAGCTGGGGGCATGGTTGAGAGGCCAGCTTTTACTTTCCTTAATTGTGGCGGTTTTGATATATGCCGGTTTGGTAGTTATAGGGGTTAATTTTGCCCTGCCACTGGCGGTAATCAGCGGGCTTTTAGAAGTGGTGCCGATAATAGGCCCGATTATATCGGCAATCCCGGCAATTTTAATCGCTTTGATAACCTCTCCGGTCCTGGCATTAATTGTGGCTGCCTGGTATCTGATTGTCCAGCAGGCTGAATCCCATATAATTGTGCCCCAGGTGATGAAAAGAGCTGTGGGGTTAAATCCGCTGGTGGTGATTTTGGCGATAGCCATTGGGGATAGGTTGCTGGGGATTGCAGGGGCTTTACTGGCTGTGCCAATAGCTGTGGTAATCCAGATCATTGCTGATGATTACTTCTATGGTGACAAAGAGGAAGTGGAAAAATCTCCAGCTAGAGGCTAACAAAGTGAACTAAAAAGCAGAAAGAAGGTTCGGGTAAGAAACACATCTGGACTGGTGAAGTTTGGGTTGGGGAATTTGGTAGATTAAGTTTGTACTCTATACAGGGTTGGCCAAATCGCCCATTCTTGTGCTTAGGAAGAGAGTAAGCCAGATTCTGTTTTGACAGTATTTATCTAATGCTCCTGACTCCATCTATTGAGCGAGCAGCTCAGATGATTCTAGGATTGCAGCGGGGAGGATTGCCCGTTTCATTCACCACACCATAAAGGTTGTGACTCGTTTCTGTTGCTCTAACTAGGTCTTGCGACTGGTGACTTACGTCACCCACCCTGCTCTTTGCTGTCTGGACTTTCCTGATCAATTGAAGCTTTAGGCTTCTTTTAACCTAACTGTCCATCTTCCTAAGCCCCCATATTATACCCGAAAGCAGGATTTTTTTCAATTTTGTTATACTAAAAATATGGAATTTCCTCAGGCTTTGGGGTATTTGGGAGGGGTAATTGCCGGAGTGGCTTATGTGCCCCAGATTAACCACCTGATTTCCGAAAAATGCACAGCCGGGTTGAGCGTTAGGGCTTTCAGTATGTGGGCCCTGGCCTCGTTTTTAGTGTTTGTTAGCGCTTTGGCGGCGGGAGTAATGGTGTTTGTTTTTTTGTCCTTTATCCAGCTGGTGGCCTCGACCATAATCATAGTTTTTACCATCAAATTTCAGGGTGAATATTGTCCCATCCATATCCCTGTAAAATAATCTCTTGCTTTTGGGTTATATTTGGGATATAGTCACAAAAGCTGCCTGAGATTATGCTGGCAAAGATTTTATCGGGTACAAACGTCGGGCTGGATGCCACCTTAGTTACTATTGAAATTGATATCGCCAGCCAGGGACTCCCCTCTTTTACCATTGTCGGGTTAGCGGATCAGGCTGTTAATGAAGCCAGAGAAAGGGTCCGTTCGGCTTTAAAAAACTCCGGGGCAGATTTTCCGGCCAAGCGGATAACCGTCAACCTGGCTCCGGCCGATTTACCCAAGATGGGGCCGACTTTTGATTTGGGAATTGCCCTGGGAATCTTAATAGCCTCAGGACAGTTGGAAACTGATTTATCAGACACTCTGATTTTAGGGGAATTGTCGCTGGATGGAAGTTTAAGGCCGGTGAGCGGGGTTTTATCTTTATCTCTTTTGGCAAAAGAATTGAATCTTAAAAAGATTTTTCTGCCAAAGGAGAATGTAAAGGAAGCTGCTATTGTTGAGGGAGTGGAGGTTTATCCAATAGAGAATCTGTCTCAGGTTTTTGGTTTTTTAACTAAACAGATTGAGATTTTACCCCAGGAAAAAATAGAGATGAAGAGGGAAGAGGAGGAAGAGTATGAATATGATTTTTCTTCCGTTAAAGGCCAGGAGCAGGCCAAGAGAGCTTTGGAGATAGCGGCCGCCGGGGCGCATAACGTTTTACTTAAGGGGCCGCCGGGGACCGGTAAAACTATGCTGGCCAGGAGCTTTCCGTCAATTTTGCCCGGGTTGTCGATAGATGAGGCGATTGAAGTGACAAAAATTTA
>CAYTPB010000102.1:0-2582 GCA_964439785.1 uncultured Gammaproteobacteria bacterium | reverse complement strand
TCTATAATAATGACTGAGGACATCGCTGAGGGCATCCTGATAGAGCTCCGAACTATCCGCTATTTGAACAACAGGTTTTACGTCTGTTTCCGGCATTTTAACAAGTAGGTAAGGTGATTATAAGAATATTGTAAGGAAAGTCAATATTGCTGCTGAAAACTCTGGATTCTGTCTGATCCAAATTTTGCTATACTAAATCTGTGAAGCTAAGACATTTTTTTCTGCCGCATCCGGAGACGCATAAAAGAGCCCATTTAATCTCTGCCAAGGCCTTTTTTGTTTATGTAATTTTATTTGGATTGCTCCAGCTTTCATTTGCCGGGATTTCTCATGTTAAACCAGGGGTTTTGGGGATTACATCAGACATTGAACAGCCGGATTTGATCATGTTAACAAACCAGGAGCGGGCTCAAAATGGTTTACCCCCGCTTAAGGAAAACCATGAGCTGGATGTGGCGGCGGCGGCCAAAGCCCAGAATATGTTCCAGGAAAATTATTGGGCCCATTTTGCCCCGTCAGGCAAATCCCCCTGGGATTTTATCCGCGCGGCAGGTTATTCATTTACCTATGCCGGGGAAAACCTGGCCAGGAATTTTACCAATTCCCAGGATGTGGTGACAGCCTGGATGAACTCGCCGTCGCATAGGGAAAATATTGTTAATCCCCATTACACCGATATCGGGATGGCGGTGGTGGACGGGACGCTCCTCGGGCAAAAAACTACGCTAGTGGTACAGGAGTTTGGGACGCCGGTTAAGGCAATGGCCGAGAATCCAACGCCGGTCCAAAGCAGTCCGCCCCAGGTCACCCCGGCGGCGCCAAGCGTTTTAGCCAATGCTCCCCAAAACCTGCCCCAAACCCTGGGTGTGCCAACCACCGTTCCTTCAACATCCCGGGTTTTGGTTGACCCGTTTGCGCTGACTAAGGATTTTGGCATAACTTTGCTGGCGGTGATTTTGGCGCTTTTAGTGGTGGATTTTGTGGTTATAAAGCGGCGGGGGGTTTACAGGCTGGCTTTCAGGCATTTGCCTCATCTGGTGCTTTTGGTGATCGCTCTGGTAACTTTGATAGGCATGCACTCGGGAGGAATTATATGAGCCGGGAGACTTTGAGAAAGATCCTGAAGCTTCAGCTAAACCATCTGTTTTTGCCCATTGCCCTGGTTATTTTGGCTTTAATAATTTTATTCCATGGGCAAAAGGTAGTTCAGTTTGAACTTTTAATAATTGCGTCTATGTTCTATATCTCGACCGCTTTTTTACACCATTACTTCGATAAAAGTTTGACAATTGAAACCGCACTTGAGTATATTCTGATTGCGGCCCTGACGTTAATGATCTTTCAAGGCCTGCTAACCTAAATTATTATGAAGGGAATTATACTCGCAGGCGGATCAGGAACCAGGCTTTACCCTTTGACGCTGGTTGTGAATAAACAACTGATCCCGGTTTACGATAAACCGATGGTTTATTACCCGCTGTCGACACTGATGGGGGCTGGTATCCGGGAGGTATTGATTATTTCGAATCCTGACAACCTGCCATTTTACAAGAAATTGTTGGGTGACGGTAAAAGATTGGGATGCTCTTTTTCTTATGAAGTCCAGCCAGAGCCTGGAGGTTTAGCCCAAGCTTTTATTATTGGCGAAAAATTCATTGGGGATGACAGCGTCTGTTTAATACTTGGGGACAATATTTTTTATGGACATGGTTTGGGTGAGCAGTTAGAGAAAAACCGAAACCCTAATGGCGGCATTATTATGGCATGTTATGTTTCGGATCCACAGCGCTATGGAATTGTGGAATTTAGTAAAGAAAAAGGAGTTGTCTCGATTGAAGAAAAGCCTAAGAAGCCAAAGTCTCATTTTGCTGTCCCGGGAATATATTTTTATGATAATGATGTGATATCCATAGCTAAAAACCTGAAGCCATCAGACAGAGGGGAGCTGGAAATTACCGATGTTAATAATGAATACTTGAAGAGGGGTAAATTAACAGTTTGCGCTTTATCAATGGGGACTGCTTGGTTAGATATGGGTACAGTTGAATCCTTAATGGATGCCGCTGAATTTGTAAAAGTTATCCAAGCCAGAAGAGGAATAAAAATCGGTTGTATTGAAGAGATTGCTTTTCAAGAGGGATTTATTAATGCTGAATGGTTAAAGGAGTTAGCAGAACCTCTTATGAAGAGCGAGTATGGGCAATATTTAATGGACCTTTATGAGAGGACGAGAGGGAGTGAGGATTGATGCCCAAAAAATCCAGAGGGATAGTCGGGATCATCGGTTTTGGTGAGATCGGCTCAACCATAGGGAGAATTTGCAGGGAAGCCGGGTTTAAAGTTTTGGTCAGGGAAATAGGTTATGATGAACTGGAGGGCCAGCAAATTGATTACCTCCATGTGGCCATCCCGGAAAAGGACAACAAAAAATTTGTTGGGTTTGTTTCCGATGCCATCAGGGAGCTAAATCCCAAGCTAACAATCGTCAACAGCTCGGTTTCACCCGGGACGGCCGATGCCGTTTACCGGAAAACGGGAGCTTTGATTGTCCATTCCCCGGTGATCGGGATCCATCCCAACCT
>CAYTPB010000101.1:0-2618 GCA_964439785.1 uncultured Gammaproteobacteria bacterium | reverse complement strand
GTTTTAGAGTTGGTGTGGGGTCGGGTGTCCTGGTTATTATCTGGGAGGAGATTGTTGGCACAGGCCACGCATTATGGCTGACTGTAGAATTTGATGTGAAAAAGGCAGTTAAACCAGTAAGGAAAAGCAAAATTGCCTTTATAAAAAGCACCCGGCTTTTATACAATAACCCCCAAAATTTGTCAAAACTTACGCCTTTCTTACCCAAACTTTTAGCATTTCACATTAGGCTATGGGACGATCTATAATAAAGGCAACACTAACAATGGTTGAGCTTCAGGAACCTAATCCCAAATTAACCGGGCCGGAGCCGGAGTTAAACATTAATCAAAGCCCAAGCCGTTCCCTATTCCGGGTCTATGAGGAAAGATTTATTGATGATAAGGGAATTGAGCAAAGGGTATATAAGACCAGGTGGATCCAAACTCCTGAAGGCAGATTTATAAAAGACCCAAATGAGATTGCAGGATTTACCGAGAATTTAACCAGGCACCATCCAAAAAAGCCTCTGGAGGCCCCCAGGTTCGTTGACTCCTTTAGGGATAGGACGGCCAGGGTTGGAGCGTATTTGCGCCGGCACGCCGCAGAACTGACCGTCGGATCCGCCCTCGGAATACTTCTGTTAGTGGGAGGCAAATACGTCTGGGACCGCACTCATTTAACTCCGGTTGTGCCCCCGCAGGCAACCAAAATTCCCCAGCCCCAGAACACCCTGCCCCCGGACACGGTCTATTACCGGACCCTGGACAAAACAAAAACTATCCAAGTTAGGGTGATAAAATATGATCCTGCAAAAAATCCCGCTTTTCCCGGCCCGGATCCGGTTATCGGCAATCCCAGAATCTGGGGTAACCCTAATGAATCAAGCGTCTATGGCCGGGCTAAAGCCGAAGTCTATATCGCCAAATCCAAAGACACGAGTTTCAATCCCAATTCACCGGATAAAACTGAACAATACAGGTATATGCTGGCCTTTGACCGGGTTTATTACTCGGACCCTAAAAATGACGATTTGGCCAAGGAATGGGATAACTTTATCCATTACGAAACTCCGGCCGTCTCTTTTGACTCTAATAATTCCGATTTAATCTTCCATAATCAGCCGATGACAGTGCCGGCCGATATTTTAGCATTTGCCCGGGCCACCGGCCATTAAAAATTGCTTAACTTATAACCTAAATAAATTCCCACTAAGGCCCCAATTCCTGAGCCCAAAATTGAGGCGTAAGATAACAGCCCCGCACCAAAAAGGACCGGGACATAGCTCCCCACAATTGACCCTGCGATAAGCCCAAAAGTGACTAGAGTTTTAGCGGACATATCCTTATATTAGCAGATAAAACCTATCCCTTCATCCAGTCATGGGCAAAAGTCTCAGCCCGCTCACTCTCTATTGCATCCAAAATCTTTTCAGCAACATACCCGGCGCTGTCGCCCTCCGGCATCCCGCCGTCCCTGTCCCCGTCTTCTTTAATGGTATTTTTCTCAAAATCGGTCTCCGTGATGTAAGGATAAACTACGCCGACGGAAATTTTATCTTTCCTTAGCTCTTCCTTGGCGGTCAAACTGATCCCCGCCAAAGCCCTTTTTAAAGAGGAGTACCCGGCCATGCCCGGCAAAGCCATCAAAGCCGTCCCGGAGCTGATATTTATAATTACCCCCTTGCCCAGCTCTCTCATAATGGGGATAACCTCCTGCATGGCGATTAGTGGCCCTGCTACATCCAGGTCAAAAACTTTCCTGTAAGTTTTAAGGTCTATCTTCTCTACCAGGGCATCATACCCCTGCCCGGCATTATTAACTAAAATATCAATCCTGCCAAAATGTTCCTTTACCCTCCTCACCATCTCTTTGATCTCTTTTTCCTTGGTCATATCTGTAACCACTACAAAAGAGTTGGGAAGTTTCCGGGAGAGTTCTTCCAGTTTCTCTTTGGAGCGGGCCACCAAAGCTACCCTTGCTCCCTTTTGGGTTAAAAGTGAAGCTGTGGCTAAACCAATCCCTGAAGATGCCCCTGTTACAATTGCTACTTTGCCCTTTACATTCATAATAAAATTATATCAGGAAAAACTGAATATTAACTGACTTATGGAAGCCTTTTAGCTCGAATTTGGATCAAGAAGTGATGTCCTCTGAAAGCCTTTTCTCATTATATCTTCTGACTTGTGTCCAGCCTATTAAATCCAAATATTCTCCTTCCAATTCCTGGTCTACCTCTCCAACCGGATGGATTGGTGCCCCGTGTTCCATAGCCCCTTTTACCATTTTTGAGAATAGTCTTTCCCTGACAGTTCCGTGATTTCTAAATAACCATTCTCTCGCCGCATCTGTAACCTCATAGATTAAATCTATTAGGGTGTTGTCATTGTTTAGTTGTTCAAAGTTCCACCGTATAAAGTCTTTGGAATGCTCATCAAGCTGGTCAAACTTTCCTTTTTCAACTTTACTCATGCTCTGACATATTAACCTCTGCCTTTATAAAAAATCAATGAGAAAAAGGGATACTTAGAACCTTTCCGGGTCAAGCAGCCTGGCAAAATCTATTAGAAACCTTGATCTTAATGGATGCCTTAATTTTCTTAAAGTTCTAGCTTCTATTTGTCTAATTCTTACAGGAG
>CAYTPB010000100.1:0-2628 GCA_964439785.1 uncultured Gammaproteobacteria bacterium | reverse complement strand
AAAGCGAAAAACTACGAGGACGCACCTGAGAAACCGGAGCTGACAGGACCCCAAGTTCAATGAAAATCATCAATAAAAAAGCCAGGTTTAATTACCATATTTTGGAGACCTTTGAAGCAGGTGTGGTTTTGTCCGGCGCTGAGGTTAAATCCTTGCGGGCCGGGAGGGCTGATTTGTCTGATTCCTTTGCCAGGGTGCAAAACAGCGAGCTGATTTTAAAAAATGCTTATATTTATCCTTACCAGGGAGAGGAAGCCCGGGGTTACGATTCCAGACATGACAGGAAACTGCTGATGCATAGGAGAGAAATTGACAATTTGCTGGGAAAAATCTCAGGCTCCGCCGTCACTTTGGTCCCTTTATCAATCTACACCTCCAGGAATATGTTTAAGGTTGAGTTGGGGCTCTGCGCCTCCAAGAAAAAGTTCGATAAAAGACGCGCCATTAAGGCCCGTGACCAGCAAAGAAAAATTGAGCAGGAGATGGAATAATGGTAAGCTAAAAGCAATGCCCAGGAAGATTATTGGACTTTTAGGATCAATTACCATAGCCGGAATTTTCTATTTCCTCCAGGGTGCCTTAAATGTTTTATCAACCTTCTTTTCCGCCTGCCGCGGCGGCTGCTGAGTTTGCTTTTGAGTTCAAATTGTGCTAGTATACACACTACGGGGACGTATAGATTCGACGAAATAGCACTTTAAAAACCGCAAGCCGAGCACGAAATCTCATCTCGTAAAACTGAGGTTTCAAAATCTAAAAGGCACACAAAATGCCTCTTCCTTCGCTTACGCTGTATAAGCTCTAAGTTGTAAGGTGCTTTAGGGATCCTTCTCAGGGCGAGGACCTAAGGTAAGTACCCAGTCCTGGTGCAAAAGTTTTAGGTGTTGGTTGATCCTAAAATTTTTAAAGACCAACTCAATCAGGTTTCAGACTTCCTGCTGGCAGGTTAAAGCTGAGACCTAAAAATATACCAGCTAAGCTTGTAGAAGTTTTTTTAGTAATATTTCAGACCCGATTCCAAAATCGGCGTCTCCACCGCGTCAAACGCGGCTCTGCCAAAGAGTCGCATTTTTTTGTCTCTGACAAAACGCGAGCCACGTGTGACGTGGCCTCTAGATATATTTAAATAATGGAAACGTCAGACGTTTCCTGCCCAACTAATAGATACTATGTTTATATTCTACTAAGCCTGAAAGATTCAGGTCTTTACATTGGCTATTCAACTAACTTGAAGCAACGTTTGGGTAAACATGCCAAAGCTAATGTAACCTCGACTAAACTCCGTAAACCATTTAAGCTAATTCATTATGAGTATTTTATTAACCAATCCGATGCCAAAGCCCGGGAAAGATTTCTAAAGAGCGGTTATGGACGCAAACAAATGAAACAGTTCCTAAAAGAAACACGGCTAATTCTGAAGGTAAAATGATTATGTTAAATTTATTTTTTGATAAAGTTATTTTTCCTAAAAAATGCGTTGGATGTGGGAAATTTGGTGATTATTTTTGTGATGGCTGTATCGGCAGAATTTACCAAACTGATTTAGTTTGTCCGGAATGTGAAAGACCATCAATTGGTGGAGCAACTCATCCTTTATGCAAAAGAAGATTTAGTTTGGATGGCCTTTGGAGCCTGGGGATTTACCAGCCTCCCTTAAAAATTGCTATCCAAAAACTCAAATACCGGTTTGTCAGCGAGCTTTCAGAGACTCTAATTAATCTGGTGATAAATTATTGGTCAAAATTTTCCCCTCAGCTTTTGGAAAAAATTAAGCAAAGTAGGGGAGAGGGCTGGGTAATTGTGCCGGTCCCGCTCCATCCTAAGAGGGAAAACTGGAGAGGTTTCAACCAGTCAGCTCTTTTGGGAAAAGATCTTGCAGAAAAACTGGGTTTGAAATATGGGGAATATTTAAAAAGAGTTAAAGAAACCAAACCTCAAGCACAATTAGTCAGCTTCTACAGGAAACAAAACATTAAAGGAGCCTTTGCCCTAGACTCTAGACCCCAGCGACTAGACTCTAATATCATTTTAATAGATGATGTCTGGACCACCGGCTCAACCCTCAAAGAATGTGCCAAAGTCCTAAAAGGTTCAGGTGCCTCCTCAGTCTGGGCTCTAACCTTGGCAAGATAGACTACTATAAGATATAATACGTGACATGACTTTTGGATCAGTTGTGATTTTAAGAAGGCGTGATGGAGCTGTCTTAATGCAGCACCGCGATGATAAACCCGAGATTGCTTATCCCGATCACTGGGCTTTACCCTCAGGAGGTGCAGAGGGTAACGAAACCCCCGAAGAAGCCGCGCGAAGAGAAATTAGAGAAGAATGTGAGTATATCGCTGAGCATGCCCAATTCATGTTTCAAGCTCCCCAGAACATTAATGGTAGAGAAATTATGAGGTCAGTTTTTTTAATAGAATATGATGAATCTCAAGAAATAAAGTGTAATGAAGGTAAAGAGATGAAATTTATCCAACCCAGTCAATTATCAGACCTAAAAGTTTTCAGTGACCATGTCGAGTTTATAAAGAGAATGGAGGTTGAATTTTTAGGAGGGAACCAAGAGAGAAAAGGCTGAAGTATGGCGGAGAGGGTGGGATTCGAACCCACGGTGACCTTTCAGCC
>CAYTPB010000099.1:0-2653 GCA_964439785.1 uncultured Gammaproteobacteria bacterium | reverse complement strand
ATTAAAAGGGATATGGCAAATAACAAAGCGGATTTGGTGATATTTTTTTGAGATAGAGCTTGGATTGACAGAAACATAAACAAAGCTAAAATGGAGTCAACCTGGCCCCAGACGCTACTATCGAATAAAATTGCCGGCGAAAATATAAAGACAGCGGCTATACCCAGGGATAATTTTTCAGACAAATGTTTTCTTATTTCCTGGTATATAAAAACCGTTAAAGCCAGGTCCGCAATAATAGCAGGCATTTTTAGAAGGTAATAGAAGCTATCTTGATTTAAACTAAAAATATTCTTGACATGACCCAGTAGAAATAAAACATATAGGAACCCAGGTGTATAATTAGTCCAAATTTGTGTGCTGTAAAAGTTAGCAAAACCTACATCAGCCAACCTTAAAGCCCAGGCAAACCAGGCATCAACATCAAATTTGAATCCGGGGATAGCGACTAAAGCTAACCTTAAAATTAATCCTAAAATCAGCAGGACCGCTAAATTTTTGTTTTTTATTAATTTCATTGGGGGATTAGGTTAAATTGCCTGGTGTAAATCATATAAACATTTACAAAACAGCTGACTGCAATTAACAGTTTCTGTTTGCCGGATAATTTAGCGTTTAACCCGTTTAACGCTAAAAGAAAAAGTATCGGCATAAAATCGGCCGTGTACCTTGGGCCGTACTGGTACCAGCCGGGAGAATAGTAACAAAGGATGGTAAAAAGCGTGAGTCCCACTACCATCCAAAGCAGCTTATTTTGAAGAGCGCTTTTGGCAAAATTTTTTAAGGTTTTAAAACAGTTAATAAAAAAGGGTGCCACCAGAAAAAAACTCAAGCCCCAGACGTTAAATTTAATAAAAGGAAATTCCAAATTGGCGTTATGAGGGATGACCGGCTGGAATGATTCAATAAAATAATAGTATATATTTGAAGGAATGTGGCGGATAGTGAAAATACCCATCTCCCTTAAAGGTTCCTGAAAGCCGCCGATATCGTTCGAACCGTAGCCGTTATCCAACGGGTTGCCAAACCTGTTGTAGTTATACCACCCCAGCAAAATAAGCGACAGAACTGGGAAAAACAGGAAAGAAAAAAGATTAGTGAACTTTTGTTTTAAGGGAATGTTTTCAAAATAAATGAGCGGCAGGATTGCTAGAATAATAAACCCGGCAGTTGGCCTGGTGGCCAGAAGTGCGCCCTCTAAAAAGCCCAGAATCCACCACCTTCGTCTGGTTTCCAGTTCAAAAATAAAAATTGTTAAGAAAGTAATAGCAACTACTTGGGCGTAAAACCAGCTTTTGGAGTCCAGAATCATCCAGATGTTAGGCGAACCAAGCAAAAAGACCAGGATTAAAAAGATAGAGTCTTCCAAGTTAAACTTTTTTAGCCGGGACAGCCGGAAGAGAAAATATCCCAAAGCTACTATTAAATATACTTGCATCGGTCCCTGGTTAAAATGGTTAGCACCAAAGATTTTAATAAAAGGCATCATTAAGACCGATGGGAAAGGACCCTCCGGCCAAAAATATTTACCGTCTTTATAAACGAAATCGTGGTCGGGGGCGGGGATGTCTGTCCTGAAATTTAGGAAGCTGACGGATTGTTGGGTAAAATGCTGCCAGGGGGAGTTGTAGTTGGCCGAAAAGACTATGATCGCACCCGCCAAAGCTAAAATTAAAATGATATAAGTTAGAATCTTGGCGGCCATAGGCATATAATAATGCATCTGATGGAAAAGTTACTAGTCGTATTGGGACCAACTGCCACCGGCAAAACCGATTTGGGAATCTATCTTTCCCAGAGGTTTGACGGGGAGATTATAGCCTGTGATTCCAGGCAGGTCTACAAGGGTTTGGATATTGGGACGGGGAAGTTGTCCGGGAGTTATCGGAATGTACAAAAACATGATGGGTTTTGGATGATAGATGGGGTCAAGGTGTGGATGTATGATGTGGCAGATTCAAGAGTTCAATTTACAGTTAAGGATTATGTGGATCAAGCAGGAAAAGTTGTTGAGAATATTATAAAAAGAGGGAAGCTGCCTATTTTAGTTGGGGGAACGGGGCTTTATTTAAAGGGGTTGCTGGAAGGTTTTGAGGGGTTGGAATTAGGGGTTGATAAAGAGCTTAGAAAAAGTTTGGGGAAACTTACGGTAGGGGAGCTGCAAAAAAGGTTGGGGGAGTTATCCCCTACCCTGCTTCAAAATTTAAATGATTCTGATAGGAATAATAAAAGGAGATTAACCAGGAAAATTGAGATTTTACATATGTATCCATACATGGGAAAAAAGACAAAAACTGTTGGAGGTATGGCTTCTACTTTTGACGTTCTTAAAATTGGGCTGTCCTCTCCCCGGCTTTCACTCTTGAAAAAAATTGATTCCCGTTTGGATTTGCGTTTTAGTTCGGGTTTGGTTGCTGAAGCAAAAAAAATTTTAAAAGAGGGGGTAAGTTTGAAAAGAATGAGACAGTTGGGGTTGGAATATTCGGTTTTGGCGGATTTTTTGGAAGGTAAAATAAACGAAGGAGATTTAGTGAATAAACTAAAGGTGAAAAACCATCAGTACGCTAGGCGCCAGATGGTTTGGTTTAAAAAGGAAAAGGGTATTATTTGGTTTGATGTTAATGTTGGGAATTTGAGAGATAAAGTGGAAAAG
>CAYTPB010000098.1:0-2667 GCA_964439785.1 uncultured Gammaproteobacteria bacterium | reverse complement strand
TAAATTATTAAAATCACCAGTAAAAAAAGCGGAGTAAAAACCCTGGTAGCGTTGTAAGTAAAAACTGAAATGGCAAACGGCACCATTGACCAAGGAAGCCACTTTCTGTCTTTAAAACCCTTAACCAAAAGCCACATCCCCAAAATCACCCAAAACACACTAAACGAAGATTCAAAAGAAGCCCGGGTTAACTGGATATGCCAGGGGGAAATGGCCAGCAAAAAAGCTGAGAGCAATCCTACAACTTCTGCTTTTTGCTTCCATGATTGTTCAACAAAAAGCTCTTTGGCAAACAGGAATAAAAGTAAAATCGTAAACGTGCCGTAAATTACCGGTGTCACCCTAACCCCAAAATCATTTAATCCAAACAGGGCGATGGCCGGAATTGAGGCATAAATTTGGGCCGGAAGTTTATACTCACCGTAAGATTTAAAGTGGACCGGTAAAAACTGCCCCCATTCATCCCGTCCGGTTTTCATAACCGAATATGCGTTGTAGCCAATTGCTACTTCATCCCAATTTAAAGACGGGGGATCCGAGGTAACCTTATAAAACCTCAAAAAAAATCCCAGAATTAAAATTCCGATTAACAAAGTTAATACTTTTTTACTCATCTTTTTGTCATTTTATTTTTTATTCTGTTTAGCAGATAAACAAAACTCAAAAATATATAAGCTAGATCTCCATGGTAAATCCTGTCCGATTCCTTACTCCATCTTATTTTATTCTCATTATAGCTTGAACCGACCTTATGGATAAATTCCGCCTCCGGATCATAAACAACTCTCAAACCAAGCCTCCTCACTTTCCTGCACAGATCCAAGTCCTCAAAGTACATAAAATATCGCCTGTCAAATCCTCCAACCTTTTCAAAAAGTTCTTTTTTCATCAACAGCGCTGCACCCAAAACTGCTTCAACTTCTGTAGGTCCTTTAACTTGAGGAGCATACGCCTCATATTCATCTTTTTGCCCCAGCAGCAGCCCTTTAACAGCCCCAATTATTGTTGGAAGTTTTCTGGCTGATGGTTGGACTCCCCCATTCCTTTCTATCAGCTTTGGCGCCACAATCCCATACTCAGGATTCCCCTCAGCCAACTCTAAAAGCCTGTTTATGGAATTTCCCAATACCTTAGTGTCAGGGTTTAGGAAAAATAAAAACTCACCTTGGGCCTTTTTTACCCCCTCATTATTTCCTTTTCCATATCCCACATTTTCCTCAAACCTGACCAAATTTACCCTCTCATCTCTCCCTAAAATCTCGGCAGTCTTATCGGTTGATCCGCTGTCAACAATAATTACTTCCGAATCTTTGGGAAGTGCTTTAAAAACTGAAGTTAGATAATCCCCAATAGTTTTTTCATTATTGTAAGTAACGGTAATGATCGATAATTTCATCAAGCCTCTAATCCCCAGCCTCTATTAATTTCAACACTTCTTCCTCAAATCTCTGCCTGGAAAACTGCTTGGCTGTCTCAATAGCTTTTTTAGACAATTCTTCTCTTAACTTTTCATCTTTAATTAATTCCGAAGTTTGTTCTTCAAGTTCCTCCAGACCATTCCATAAAAACCCGGCCTCATTATCCCTGACGATCTCCACCTGGCCGCCCCGGTTGATCACCACCGGAACGCAGCCTGAGGCCATTGCCTCAACTGTCGTAATTCCAAAATGCTCCATTTTGACCGGATCCTCCTCTCCAAACCCCTTGGCATGCCAGTAAATTGACGCTCTGCCAAAAAGTTCTACCAGCTCCTCATAAGATAAATTCGGCAAAACCTCAACCGGCGCCCCTTTGGCCTGCCTTCTTAAATCCTCCACGAAGTCCATGTCTTCATCCCTGGCCGACCCGGCTACCACCAAAGTCCAGCCTTTAGTTTTTTTGTTTATTTTCAAAAACTCAGAAATTAAAAGCTCCTGTTTTTTATCCTTTTGGTAGGGCGTCAGCCGGCCGACATTCAAAATAATTTTTTCCTTTTTCAAGGGTTTCATTTGACTAATATCAACCGGCGGGTAAATTACCATCCCGGGGCGGAGCCAATTTTCCTCGGCGTTGTTTTGGGTAAATTTTGAATTATAAATAATCAACTTCCAACTTAAAAGTTTTACCTCACCCCAAAGTGACCTGTTTACATTTGGCAAAGGCGACTGAAGATGCAAAATACTCTTTTTGGCAGTTGATAAAAAAATACTGCCGTCAGTCAGATAAAAAACAAAATTATATCTTCTTAGGAAAAATATTCGGGACAAAAATCTGGAACCTGCCCCTAAAGGCGCTTTTTTTAAATTAACCTTTGACAAATCCAGGTTAAAGTATTTTTCAGCCTTTTTTAAAATTTCCTCGGGCTTTAAACTACCCAGATGTTTATCTATAAATAAATCCACCTCACCTTTTTGGGATAAAACCCCGGCCAGGGTAAGCATATACCTCTCGCCTCCGCCAAAGCTGTCTAAATATGGAGTATAAATTCCAAATCGCATCTTAGTATTTAAAGTTATTTTTTATTAATTCTTCATCAATTTTTCTATATTTTTCATCCAATGGCTCTTTTTGCTGGAGCTGCCAAAGACGGACATAAGTCATATAAAAGAAAAATACCTGTAAAATTGAATCAATCGCCCCAACGGTTCCCGAAAAAAATCCCTTTCTCTTTATCCCCTGAGCATAAAG
>CAYTPB010000097.1:0-2720 GCA_964439785.1 uncultured Gammaproteobacteria bacterium | reverse complement strand
TAATTTATAAGCCGGGTCTTGGGGGAGAGGGTTTGTATCAGGATTGGGTGGGAAAGAACCGCTTTCAACTGCCATGGCAGTAATAAATGTAAGGGAAAGGTAAGAAAATGTCAACAATAAGATTATGAGAATTATCATGCATGTGGATTTTAACAGTTACTTTGCTACGGTTGAACAACAGGCTAACCCCAGACTCCGGGGCAAGCCAATCGGGGTGACCGGCGGAGACAGGATGCAAAGGACGGTTTTGGGGGCAGCTTCAGTTGAAGCTAAAAAATTCGGGGTCAAAACCGGAATGGCTATCCCCGAAGCCAGGAGAATTTGCCCCCAAATTATCCTGGTGCCCGGGGATTCCAATAAATATTTGGCTACCACCAGGAGGTTTTTAAATATTTTAAAAGATTACACCCCTCTTCTTGAGGTTTTCTCAATTGACGAGGCATTTTTGGAACTATCAGGCCCACGAGCTAATGATCCGCTTCAGACAGCGGAAGAGATAAAAGACAAGATTAGGAAAGAGGTTGGGGACTGGATTACCTGCTCAATCGGGATTTCCTACAATAAATTAATGGCTAAGCTGGCCGGGTCGCTTTACAAACCGGACGGGCTAGTTTGGATTAAAGATGAGGAGGCGGCCCAATTTATTTTAGACCGGGTGGCTTTGGATGACGTCTGCGGGATTGGGGGAAGGATTAAGTATAGGTTAAACAATATGGGGGTGTTTGATTTTCCCGGCTTAAGAAAAATTCCCCTGGAATTTTTACTGGCTTCCTTTAAAAGTTACGGCCAAATTCTTTATAACATGGCCCGGGGCATAGACCATTCGGAAATTATGCCTTTTTATGAGAAGGAGGAGGTTAAATCTATTGGTCACCGGCACACCGTTGACCATGACACCTCGGACCCTGAGGAGATTAAACAGGTTTTATTAAAGATTACCGAACTGATAGCCAGAAGGCTGCGGTCCAAAAAACTGCTCGGGAAAACGGTAGTTTGTTATTTCAGGTACAGGTCAGACCCGGACAGGACCGGCTTTTCCGGGGACGGGATGCAGGCAACTGTCCCTTACACCCAGGACGGGCTGGATATTTTTAATGGGGCCTGGCGAATTTTTAACCACCTTTGGGATGGCACCAAAATCAGGATGATCGGAGCGACAGTCTCCAATTTAAGACCCATTACGCCGGAAAATTTAACCCTGCTGGAGGAGAAAAGAAGGCAGGCGGTCATTATTCAGGCTATCGATAAAATAAACGATAAATACGGTGAATTTAAGCTCCAGCGGGGCATCCTTTTGCGCTCGGCCAATGTTTACAGAAAACCAAATCCATACCTCTCAGACAGGAGGTTTAAACTTTAATATTAAAAGATCTGTAAATTTTAAGTTTAATCAGCTATAATCCCCTACCATGCAAGAGCGGATGCAGGGGAAAATCAAAAGATCGGCAGTCAGGGCGGCTTTTGCCGTGGCGCTAATGATGGGGATGCCGGCCGAGATTCAGGCGGCAGCGCAACCCAACCCTGTCTCCTGCGTTATTACCAACGGTTTTGGGGAAATTAAGAAGGCCAGGCCGGAGATGGTGGGCAGGTGTTTGGATAATGAGCAAACCGACCCAAACACAAGTTTGGTTATTCAGCACACCAGTAAAGGTAAATTTGTTTATGACGGCAGTTTTCCCGAGTTCACTAACGGTTATGAAACGCTAATTGATATCCCCTCCGGTATTATGGAGCGGCTTAATAATGAGCGTTACGCCTGGGAGAAAAATAAGCCATCAGGAATTAAAATAATTAATAATCTAACTGATCAGGCCGTCAAAAGGGACAATGTCGAAAAATTCTTAGCCAGGACCGGTTTATCAGATAATTCTGTCATTAATTACGGACCCAAGGACAGCCCCTTTTATGCCCTGACTTTTGATGACGGTCTCAATAGTGCCAACAGGTGGAAAATTTTAAACACCTTAAATGCTCTTCACCGCCACGCCACCTTTTTTTACAACTGGGTTAATATTAAAAATGACCCTGCCTTTATTAGGGCGGCACTTTCATCCGGAGACGAATTTGGGAACCACAGCTTTGACCACGCCCACAGGGCGTTTTTAAGTTTAAGTGAGATTTTAAACGGTGATATTTTGGAGATGGGCAAAATTACAACCAAGCCTTATGCCAGGGACCCTTTTGGTGAAAGGAGCTCTGCCTCGATTTCTCTGCTAAACGCCCGGGGATATTTTGATGTTGGCTGGAGTGTGGATTGTAGGGATTATAATTTTGGAGCGGGGGCGGTAGGGGTAGTGTTAAATTGTGTGGCTGCGTCTTTGAGAAGCAATCCCGGTGCCAATATTGGTTTGAACCATTCCCAAAGCGGGGCAACAGCGGCTGGTTTGGCTCAGGAAATTGCCTTAATTGAAAATATAACGGGTAAAAAGGTGGGGAGTTTGAGCGAGCAGTTTGGGTATTCAACGGTTCAACAGGGACTGTCCAATTTTGCCCTGGCAACTGGTTTTTCAAGCTAAATTCTTTTATCATCCAGATAATGGATAATGGGTATCTGCATGAAGTGGCAATTACCGCCATTGTAGTTAAAGGTTCAAAGTTTTTAATCATAAAAAGATCTGCCTCCCAAAAAAGGTTTCCCAATATGTGGACAGTGCCGGGCGGGAAGCTGGAGACAAAGGACTATACAGCTTTACCCAAAGACACCAGGGATTATTGGTATA
>CAYTPB010000096.1:0-2732 GCA_964439785.1 uncultured Gammaproteobacteria bacterium | reverse complement strand
GGAGGAGAACAAAAATGTGGTGGCGCTTTGTGCAGACTTGACAGAATCTACCAGGATGCAATCGTTTAAGGATAAGTTTCCCGAGAGATTTTTTGATGTCGGAGTGGCCGAGCAAAATTTGGTGACGGTTGGATCCGGTATGGCGGTTTCAGGAAAAATCCCCTTTGTTTCTTCCTACGCCACATTTTCCCCTGGCAGGAATCTGGAGCAGATTCGAACCACCATTTGCTACAACAATGTGCCGGTCAAAATAATCGGTTCCCATGCCGGGATCAGCGTTGGGCCGGACGGGGCCACCCACCAGGCGCTGGAGGATATTGCCATTACCCGGTCGCTGCCCAACATGGTAGTGATCTGTCCGGCGGATTCGATTGAGGCCAAAAAGGCGACTACTGCTGCAGCTAAAACGCTGCAGCCAACTTATATCAGATTGTCGCGGGAAAAGGTGCCCGTTGTAACAAGTGAAAACTCTCCTTTTGAGATTGGGAAGGCCCAGGTGCTTTTTGAAGGCAAAGATGTGACTATTATTGCTTGCGGGCAGATGGTCCACCGGGCTCTTTTGGCTGCCAAAGAGTTATCTGAACAAAAAATTTCTGCAAGAGTAATAAATTTGTCCACAATTAAACCTTTAGATAAGAAAACCCTTATTGCTGCTGCTGAGGAGACCGGAGCGGTGGTGACGGTGGAGGAGCACCAAGTGAATGGAGGGATGGGCTCGGCGGTGGCGGAGCTCTTATCCGAACATTACCCGGTCCCTATAAAAATTGTCGGGATTGAAGACCATTTCGGTGAGTCGGGCGACCCTTCGGAGCTTCTTCAAAAATTCGGTCTGACCAAAGAAAACATTGTCAAGGCCGTACTTCACGTTTTAAGGATGAAGGAGAAATGAAGAGCCAGAGGGGATATTCGGTCTTAATTTTGACTTTAGCTGTTTTAGCTTTACTGGCTTTATTCTTTTTATTTATTTTGCCCAAAGTTTTAAATAATGCCGCTAAAGCCCCGCCAGGTTCCAGTAAAAACAGCAGTGTTGTTTCCGGGGATCTGAATTTGCCCCAAAGTTTGACTAGTCAGGCCACCCCTTCCCCGCAACCTGTAAACTCCAGTTCCGCTTACCCTTATGCTTCCGCTTTATCAAGCAGTGATGTTCCCAATCCCGAGGCTACCTTTATTATTTTGGGGCTTAATGATGGTGAACTGGACCATTATGCTCAGCTGGCAAACTCTGCAGTAGCTTTTGATTTTCGGACAAAGACGCCTGACCCTTCCGAGCTGGATAAATATGAAGTCAGGAATATCGGTTATTTTTACACGGCCGCATCTTCCGATTATATAAATTACCAGGACAGAGGCTCGATGTATGTTGATTTAGATACTATAAAACAGGTTGCCCAGAGAAAGGGTTTGAGGGGTTTTTATACCCATGAGGTGCTTGCTGAGCTGGCCAAGAGGAATAGCTGGCATTGGGATAAAGCTTTGGATCAATTTGACTGGAATTTTATGGATCAGTTAATGAGTATAGCTAAGTCTAGGGGTGTACCGGTGATGTGGGAGGAGCCAACTTATGCCTGGCAAAATCTATACAACGATCCGAGGGCCAATTCCTATTTTGCAAAATGGGGTAAGACTTTAATACCTACTTTTGGCACTAATTTTAGCAGACCGGAAGACGAATCTTCCCGCCAGTATGCCAAAGTGATAGCCGATAAATATGGGTTGAGCTTGGGAGACAGCGATCAGGGGTGGTACTGGGTTTACAACACACAGGAAGGCCCGGTGACTGAGCAGGCCTCCTTTGATTTAGCTAAAACGTTTGGTTGGGATTATGGAGCGAGGTATTTTCAGTTTGAAGGGCAAGTAGGTTCGGATTTGATTTGGGGAAGCCCGTTTTTAAAGGGAGTCCAGGACTTTTCCAATTATCTCCTCAAGTTAAAAACCTCTCAAAATTAGTTGCCTCTTTGAGGTGTCCAGCCAAAAGGGTTGGAAGTGTCATGGATCCGTCCATGATTGTCGGAAACAGCATAAAAGACGCTGAACTTGCTGGTGAGAGGCGGGGTTTGGATGATGCTTTCGATCAGCGAAATACAGTCTCTGTTGCTTAACCAAAGATGTTCCTCTCCTAAAGGAGCCTTGTTGCTTGGTCTGACTGCGCCGAATCTGATACAGACAACTTCCAGACCGGACTTTTGGGCAAATTCCAACCCCATTTTTTCCAATAAAACTTTGGTGATTCCGTAATTGCAAGTGGGGGAGGGTGACCTGTCGGGCCTGATCATTGGATCACCTCTTAGACCCCTAATGTTATCGGCATGGACCGAACTGGCTAAAATTACCCGTCTTACTCCGCTACGTGAGGCCGCATCAAGGATATTTTTAGCCATGGCCAAATTCTCAGAGTAAGCCTTGGTGGGATTAACCCAATCTGTTGAATAATTCCAGGCTAAGTGGATAACGTTTACTTTTTGGCGGAGAACTCTAACAAGCCCGTGTGGTTTTCTTAAATCTGTTTCAGGTAAATCTAAGCCGCCAAAGTCTTTATCACAAAACCCCTTCCTCAAAACCGTTCCAATCTGACCTCTGATACCGGTGGTAATTGTGCTGTCTATTTCCGTAACCAACAATTATTTATATAAGAAGTTTAATTAAAATTCAAGTTGGTTAATTTAAAATCTGCTAATATAGTTGGGTCTAGACAAGATTAACGCCGTTTAGGTGGTAGAATAGATTGTCTAGAC
>CAYTPB010000095.1:0-2748 GCA_964439785.1 uncultured Gammaproteobacteria bacterium | reverse complement strand
TCTTTAACCCGATCCAGGTTTCTCCTGCTGCCAACCCCGCCAATCGCCAAAACAAATTTTTCCGGCAGTTGGTATTTTTTTCTGAACTCCTCCACCTGTTTTTCACCTTGGGGTTCAAAAATTTCATCCGCCGCCTCATAAATCACCACACTTTTTTCCCCGGGGATTTTCGACACTTCCAGCAAGTCTTTTTTAGTAGCTTCAGATACCGCTATTACCAGGTCAATCTCCTTTTCCACCAGCCTCAGCCTTCTTTTATGAACCTCGACAATTTTCGGATGGGACCATTCTGGGTATTTGAGTGGAACTACATCATGGTAAGTCGTGACTTTTTTTGCCTTGGTTGGAGGCTGGACCCAGTCGGATGAATGAAAAATATCAATCGGCCCCATAAACCTCTCAATCGGGACATTCCTGATTTTATTAAATAAAACTTCAAACAGGGTCGGGGGCAGTTTAAAAGTTTTAACGTTTTTTAATCCGCCCTTGTATGGTTTTCTCAAAGATGAGTAAAAATAAACCATCTCCAAATCCTTTACTTTTGAAAGTTCAGCCGTTAATTTATCAGTATAAGTTGCCACACCGCCAAAGTGGGCAATTTGGGAGATGTCAAATCCGACCCGCATGAAGTTATTCTATCAAAATATTCCCTCAATCACACGGGGATCGGCATTAAAAATACTGGCAAGCTGGGCCGCTGCCAAAACTGCCAAGACCGCTATCACCACCAACCGAAATTTGTAAGGCAGCCGTTTTAAAGTAAAAAACAAAATTATCGCAATTAAAATATGAGTAAGCGGATAAAAAACCAGCGAAAGAACTTGGCTGTTCCAGATTTTATTTAAATCAGATTTTAAAAGTGCACCGGCAATTCCCGATGGAAAATCCTGATTTACAAAACTTAGGTTAAACGGTTTGGAAAAGCTTATTCCCAGAAAATGGAAATTATCCGTCGCTATCCCCAAAAAGTATTTTCCGGAAAAGTTGGAATATCTGAGTGACTTAACAATCGGGTCTGCAAAAAATGATAGAGGTATCAAAAACAAAGCGGCCCCTTTTTTAAATATAAATTTATAAATTAAAAAGCTGATTAAAATTGAGACTAAAACTAAAAAGATCTGGGTAACTTCCAAATAAGGTATCTCGACTCCGTAAAATACCTCAAAGCCATATTGGAGATGGGACATCAAAATTAAACCAAAGCTAAAAACACCAAATAAAATTCCCGAAAAATAAATTGCCAAATTTTTGTATCTGAAAAAGTAAAAGAACAATCCTAAGCCAATTAAAATAAACCACGGAAAATAACTTTCTTCTTTGCTGACTTTAAGTTTCGACAAATCCCGGTCTAAAAATTGCTGATGGTCAGCTAAAAAATAATCCGGGAAAGCTTGGTTTTGATGATAAGTTACATGATCCCCCAAAAGCTTGTTTCCTCTAAACTGCCGGTTCATGATCCACTTTGAATTTTCATAATTTAAAGAAACAGCCTGCGGCAAACTGCCCTTGTAATAATTCGCAAACGCCTCCCCAAACTCCCCCATAGTCACACTCCTAAGAGAGGATAGGGTTTTTAAATAACCCAGCTGATTTTCATATTCATTGATAAACCCGATACTTTCCTGCCCCGTTTCCAGACCGACTGTAATCTGCCCGACAGGATTAGTACAATCCAAGTAAGCCGAGGAAACGTTTTTGAAATAATCGGTATTCTTCCCCTGTCTAATATAATCATTGGCCTGCAAGGAATAGTTGGAAACGCTGGGACCCTCACCAAAAGCAAGTAAAGGATCCCTTTGGGCCCACTGGATTATGGCTACGGGCTGTAAATCTCTCTTAGACCCTGCCGGTGTTAATATATTTGCCTTTGAAGGATAATAAGGCACTCCCCACCATTGCCCCCAAACTCCGTAGTTGTCGGTGGTTTTCTGGTCCGCCACAATCATGGCTGTTTTTATCCGGTACTTTTGCTTTAGGTAATTTAAGGAATAGGAATCAACCCACCAGGCGCCCACCGATTTGGGATATACCCCAAACTCATTTTTAAACTCTTTAAAGGCTGTATCAATCAGTTTTTTCCTGTCGGATTCTGGATACCCGGACAAAAAAACCGCATTGGGTTTAAACCACGGCACGTTAACCGGATAAAAAACTTTCGCATCATCTGCCAGTTTTTTTGAAACCTCCAAAAAGACCCCCGCTTCCTGACTTGAATCAAAACTTTTAACATAATTCATTAAGCCCTTATCAAAGAAAGTATCATACTGATAAAGCCAGGTAGCAGAAAAATTATCCGATTTTACAACTGAGTATTGATCCTGAATCGGTTTTAAACTTTGATCGAACCACAAATCCCGTCCCCTAACCGGATTAACCAGGGTAACATATCTGTTTGAACAGTTAACATTTGGAGATGAAGCAAAAGCTGGCATCGGCTGGAAAATCCAACAGACAATTAAGAAACCGGCTAAAACCAAGCCCGGTAATTTAAAGAAAGATATTTTTTTCATTTAAGTGTGATTAAAATTAGGGTCCGATAACAGGGTTTTTTATTAAGTTTTTGGAGAATCGGCACCAGCGGCATCAGACCCTTAAGGTAAAAGTAAAATTGTAATTTATTTTTAGCTATAAAAATTTTCATCAACTTCTCCCGAATTTTTAGATTTAAACTCTCCCCAACTATTTTGATTGATTTTACTTTTTTATTAGTCTTTAAAAATCTTTCAATATCCAAAACTTCCGGTAAAC
>CAYTPB010000094.1:0-2768 GCA_964439785.1 uncultured Gammaproteobacteria bacterium | reverse complement strand
TCTGTTAATGTAATATTTAGTTCTGGGCATACCGCCGGCAATCGCCTTACCCCTATTTTTTATTCTGCTTCCAAACATGTAGTCGTATTTATCACTTAAAATCGGGTCAACCAATTCCTTTATTTTTGTGGCGTCATACTGATAATCCGGATGTAACATCACAACAACGTCAGGATTTAATTTTAATGCCTCCCAATAACACGTTTTTTGATTACCCCCATAACCAAGGTTATTAGGATGTTCAAAAACCTTTATCCCTAATTTCCTGGCAGTTTCAACCGTATCGTCGACAGAGCTATCATCTACTAATATGATGTGCTGTCGATAACTGGGGCTAATTTCATGATAAGTATCTATAACAGTCTTAGCCGCGTTATACGCAGGCATTACAATGATAATTTTAGGGGTTTTATTCATTAAAATTAGTTAGTGCAAGCGGCCAATTATGTTATTTATATACAAATATCTTACATAATCCAACAAATAATATCACCTCTATAGCTAATTTAATACTAAAATCCAAATTAAATTGATAGCTGAAAAGATCCCCCTCAAAAAGTTAACATCTTCTAGTTAAGCCATAAATTTGCCATAATAGCTTTAGGTTAAATGTTGCAGTTTTTTTTAAGTCTAATAATTTTCTTAATTGCTGTTGTTTTTTGTTTTGCCATCCCTGGCCTTTGGATTTTAACCAAAGCCCAGACTAAACTCCAAACTCTGGAGAAAATTATTCTGGGATCTGCCCTGGGGTTTGTACTATTCTCACTTTTAAACTATCTGTTTTTAGTTTTAAACTTACAAATTTTAACCTTTATCCCAATCACTGTTATTGATTTCCTCTTCCTCAAAAACTTTAAAAAAGTTAAACCGGACTTTAATCTTTTACCCCAAAACCAGCTAATCCTGCTGGTTGTTTTCTTCCTAATCGGTATCACCATGCAGCTTGCTGTCATCTCCCCCAGCGGCTTAAACATAAATGGTGATCTGCTTTTTTGGTCGTCCCACGCTCATGACAGCGCCTGGCATATCGCCCTAATGAACCAGATGGCAAAAGGCTGGCCAATTATTAACCCGGCCCTTTCGGGTGAGAAGGTTTTAAACTATCATTTTTTCTCCGATATTGCCCCCAGTTACTTCAGTTCATTTTTTAAGATCTCATCCCTGGATTTGTATTTCAGATTTTTTCCGCTTTTTTATTCCTTGCTCTTTGCATCTTTGTTGTATATGGTCGGCAAAAAACTGACCGGCAACTTTTGGGGAGGATTTTGGTCTTTAATATTTGCTGATTTTGGCGGCTCTTTTGGCTACATAGTCACTCTGTTAAGGGATAGATCCATCGGCGGTGAAAGCCTGTTTTGGTCCTCCCAACCCCAAAGCACCATTGGCAACCCGCCCCAGATAGCGGCCCTGGTCTTACTGCTTGCCTTTGTTTATCTTTTCACTTTCTTTTTGGAAAACAAAAACAGATGGTTATTTTTGGGACTATTTTTAATCTCAGGGTCTCTGTTGGTTTTTAAAGTTTACGCCGGGATCGCACTTTTGGGAAGCTTGGCCCCAATAGGTGTCTGGCAGATTTTAAGGGAGCGGCGTTTTGAAATTTTTTCCCTCTTTTTATCGGGCACTCTTTTATCCTCGGTACTTTATTTTCCCAATTCATCCGGCTCAACCTCTTTCCTGATCTTCCAGCCCTGGTGGTATATCAGAACTATGGTTGTCTCACCAGACCGGCTGGGGGAACTGGATTGGGAGCTAAGAAGGCAAACTTATCTTTCCCAGGGAAATATCAAAAGAGTTATTCAACTTGAAACTGAATCGTTCCTGATTTTTTTCTTAGGGAATCTTGGTATGAGATTTTTAGGGCTTTTGGCCCTGCCAAAATTCCTTAAAGGCTTTTTTAAAAGCTACACTAACGAATTGATAATTTTAATCCCTTTAATTTCCTTTGTCTTCCCCATGCTTTTTCTGCAAAAAGGTGTCGCTTCAAACACCAGCCAGTTTCTCCAGTACTTCTTACTTTTTATGGGAATCCTGTCGGCAATTTTTCTCTGCCATCTTTTTATAAAAATAAAATCCAGCTTGGTTAAAACAATTTTAGGGGGACTAATTATTATTTTGGCCATTCCTACCCAGCTGGGTCTCCTAAACCAATTTTATTCCCGGCCCGCCTTCACTAAAATTGATTCAATGGAACTCCAGGCCCTAAATTATCTAAAAACTAATACCTCTCAAGATTCAGTTATTTTATCTCCCCCCTTCAACAAATATCTCCATGTTGATGGTTCCACCCCACCTGTCTGGGCCTGGTCCGACACCAACTATATTGGAGCTTTTGGAGACCGGGCCACCTATCTTTCCGATCAGGAGCAGGTTGATATTATGGGCTATGACTACTCGGGCAGAAAAGATCTACTCAATAAAATATTTACGGAATCAAATCCCCAGAATTTTGATGTATTAGTAAAGCAAACCGGCGCTAATTACCTCTATTTCCCAAAGCTTCAAAGTCCCAAGGCTGATTTAAATAAAACCGGGCTTCAGGAGGTTTTCTCAAACAACGAAATAGAGATTTGGGAAATTAAATAAGCTCAAACAAAAAGTAAAAGTCCAAGTGACAGTAAAGATAAAATAGTAAATGCTCCGGCAAAAATTGGATCCTTAGCCAGCTGCAAAAACAAATTTCCATAAATACTAAAAGGTAAAGTCAAAAGACTTCCAACCCGGTAAAATGGGACAAAAGATAAAGTGCCGCTTTGTAAAACCCCGTTAAC
>CAYTPB010000093.1:0-2797 GCA_964439785.1 uncultured Gammaproteobacteria bacterium | reverse complement strand
GGTTAAAGATGATTGGAGTGACGGGGACTGATGGTAAAACTACCACCGTTAATATGATTTATAAAATTTTAAAAGATGCCGGTAAAAGGGTTTCCATGGTTTCAACAATTAATGCCTCCATCGCCGGAAAAGATTTGGATACCGGCTTTCATGTTACCTCGCCCGACTCCAAAATGATCCAAAGCCTGGTAAAAAAAGCTAAAAAAGCCGGGGATGAATTTTTGGTTTTGGAAGTGACCTCCCATGCTTTGGACCAGCACCGGTTTTGGGGAATTAAATTTGACATTGGGGTGATTACCAACATCACCCATGAACACCTTGATTATCACAAAACTTTTGAAAAATACCGGTCAGCTAAAGCCAAACTGGTTAAAAATGTTAAATTTGCCATTCTAAACATGGATGATAAAAGTTTTGACTTTTTAAGGAGAAGAACTTCGGGAAGGGTGGTTGGTTTTGGCAAAAATAAAAAGGCGGATTTTAATTTAGTAAATTTTCCCTTAAGATTAAAGGTTCCCGGAGAATACAATAAAATGAATGCTTTGGCTGCGGCAGCATCCGCAATGGTCTTAGGTGTTGACAGGGCAACCGTCGCTAAATCGCTGAAAGAGTTTAACGGACTTTCAGGCAGGATGGAGGAAGTCAAAAATAATAGGGGAATTAAAATTTTTATAGATTTTGCCCATACACCCAACGGTTTGGAAAATGCTATTAAGGCTTTGAGGGGGGTTAGAAAACCGGGGTCAAAAATAATATCCATTATCGGAGCGGAGGGCCAAAGGGATGTTTCAAAGAGGCCAATGATGGGGGAAGTGGCGGCCAGATTATCCGATAAAGTTATTGTTACGGCAGTTGACCCCAGGGGACTAATAGAGGAGATTAACAGTCAGATTTTAAAGGGGGCTAAAAAGGGTGGAGGAAGGTTGGGGGAAGATATTTTTATCATAGCGGACAGACAGGAGGCGATTGACATGGCTATTAAAACTTTAGCCCGGGAAGGCGATATAGTCGGGATTTTTGGCAAGGGACATGAAAAGTCCATGAATATTGACGGGAAAAAGGAGCTTCCCTGGTCAGATCAGGAAGCGGTAGCTGCAGCACTCCATGCCTAGAAAATTTAAGAAATCCAAAAAAACCGATACTTTAAGTAAGCTGCAGCTTATGGCCCAGGCTTTAGGCAGAGACCGGGTTAAATTTAATGAGAAACTAAAGTTCCATACCTTTTCCCAAAGCGAAGGTGTATCGGAGGGATTTTATATTGCCGCTACCCAGAGCGAGCTGATTTCGGTTTTGGATACATGTTTAGAGCTGAAGGTTCCTTACTTTATTATTGGCGGCGGGACCAAGACTATTATTTCCTCGGAGATTAAAGGGTTAACTGTAAAAAATAAAACAGCGGGAATTAAGGTGGCCGGGGTTAAGGGAAAAATTTCCAAAACCGGGATCGGGGTGGAGGAGGCTTTTGTTGAGGCGGATTCGGGGCTAAGCCTGGAAAAATTAAATGAGTTTTTAACTTCCCAAAGTTTGCAGAATATTGGGAGCTTGGGTTCAATGGATTCGACAATAGGCGGAGTAATTTTATTTGATCCGATCCTTCGGGAAGCGGCCCAGAGCTTGCGGGTTTGGGAGGACGGTGAGGTAATCGAAATAAAAATAGATAAGCTAAAAAGGGACCAGGTAGTTATTTCTGTTATCTTTAAGTTCAAGGCCAAAAACCCATAATATTGGTATATAATTGTAAAGCAGATGGTTAGTTTAAATTCACACCCGGTTTTTAGGAATGTAAATCTCTTTAAGAAAAGAGGGCATATGGCCCGCTTTTTTTTAGCCGGGAGATATGCCAGGCTTTTTCCGCGCTCAACCTTTGTTGGGGTGACAGGTTCGGTTGGAAAAACATTAACTGTAATTGCCTGTAAAATTGTTTTATCTGAAAAGATGAAAGTAATTGCTACAACAGATACTGATCCAAAAGTGGCTAACCTTGACCCAATTTATAATTTACCCAAGACCATCCTAAGGACCAAAAGGGATACCAAAAAAGTGCTTTTGGAGATGGGTATTGAATACCCGGGGGAGATGGATCTTTATTTAAAAATAGTCAGGCCGGATACGGCCATTGTCACCAAAATTTATTATGCCCATTCCCAGTTTTTAGGCGGGGTGGATGAGATTGCCAGGGAAAAAGGCAGGCTGGTGGAGCAGTTGTCGGATAAGGGGACGGCCATTTTAAACTGGGATGATTTATTGACCAGAAAATTAGCCGATAAAACTTCGGCCGAGGTGATTTATTTTGGGATGGATCCCAAAAACTGCCATGTTTGGGCAGGCAACACCAAGATAGAGAATTTCCGAACTAAATTTGAGTTAAATTACGGGGTAGAGAGGGTAGAGGTAAACACCCAACTTTTGGGTTTCCACCAGATTTATCCCCTTTTGGCAGCGGCCTCCCTGGGAATTAGTCTGGGGATTCCCTTAATAAATGTCAAAAAAGGTTTTGAGAAGATCGCCCCGGCGCCCCACAGGATGGAGGTTTTTCCGGGACACAATAACTCAGTGGTGATTGATGATACTTACAACTCTTCGCCCTCGGCGGTAGAAGAGGCGATTGATACCTTAAACCAGGTGCCGGCCAGAAGAAGGATAGTAGTTTTGGGTGAAATGAGAGAGCTGGGAAATTTTTCCGAGAAGATGCACCGGGAGATCGCCCGGAAAATTTATAAGGAAAAAATTGATTTGGTGCTGACCGGGATCGGGGATGCGGAAATTATCGGGGATGAACTATTAAAGCTGGGGTTTA
>CAYTPB010000092.1:0-2905 GCA_964439785.1 uncultured Gammaproteobacteria bacterium | reverse complement strand
ACAAGGTATCCCTAGCCGAAGCTGGGGATGGATCACCTCCTTTCTGGAGATTTGACCAAATTTGATGATTCTTGAAAATCCTGAGAGAAATCGAAGGACAAGCTGCACGGATTTGGTCCATGATCACCTTCACGCAGTTCGCCAAACCGGCGAATTTTGGTGGTTAACTAGTTTGAAAGTCTAGTTTAAAAAACTTTCCCCACCACTATTCTTGACATAAAATAAAAGCCCCCATCATTTGGGGGCTTTTTGTTGACAGCCGAAAACAATTAGTAAGCTGGAGTAGTGCCGTAAATGTGGATTGGCGTTGACAGGTTGGCCCAGTAAAAAAGCAGTTTGGCATCCGGGATTGATAAATTGATACAGCCATGGCTCATGGGATGGCCAAAGTTATGATGCCAGTAAGTTCCATGGATGCCATACCCCTGGTAAAAGTACATGGTATAGGGAACGTTTGGCAGGTTGTAATAATCCGCGCCGGATCCGCCGATCATAGTGGTTGACCAAAGCTTTATCCAGGGATAAAAAGTCCCGGTCACGGTTGGGTGGTATATTGTACCCGAAGAAATTAAGAAGTTATAAATTAAAGTGTTTCCCTGGTAAGCGTAAAGATGCTGGGTGCTTAAATTAATTTCAATATGTTTTTGGGAAGTCTGGGCTAAAACTGTGCCGGGAAAACAAAGGATAGCAAATACTATTAGAAGTAAGCATATCCTTTGGATCATAAAAAAATAGTAGCCTTCTAAAAATAAAAATGGGGAAAATTTGGGTAAGAAATTACAAATAAATTTTGAGGCACGGGCGGAATAAGGCTACCTCCCGATGTTCATCGGGACGATCTTGTTCCCTTCGTGCTGTTGAGTGGAGGCACGGGCGGGAATCGAACCCGCGCAGTCGAGGTTTTGCAGACCCCAGCGTTTCCACTTCGCCACCGTGCCGGGAGAATGGGTTTTTCTACCTACCTAAACGCTCGGTTATACCAGACTCACGTTGCCGAAAAATCCCATCCCGAACTTTAACTGATAAAGTTTGGAGTGGACAAATCGGTGGATTAAGCTGGGTTTAACTATTCCAGGTTGTGCCGATTTAGTCCAAACTCGGGTGGGCGGTATTGGGATCGAACCAATGGCCTCGTCTTTATCAGAGACGCGCTCTACCACTGAGCTAACCGCCCAAAAAGTCGGTGCTTTTTCTCTGGAAGTTTTTGCCAGCCTTAAGTTTTCCCCTAACTCACGTTACCGAAACATCCATCCCCGACTTTAAATGTTAAACTAGCGCTTTTTGCCCAAACCTAATCTCTGCTTAATCAGCTAAGATTATTAGATTCCAGGCTCAAAGTATTCTAACATTTAATGTAGCTCTTTTCAAAGCTATTTGGTAACATTACTGTGTGAGAGTCCTGACCCCGCATTTGATCTCCAGTAAAACTGTCCTTTTGCGGGCTGACTTGGATGTTCCCCTGGGCCATTTTAAGGATAACGGCCGTGACCGAATGGTTGTTTTAGATGATTTCCGTCTCCACACACTTCTCCCAACTCTTTATCTCTGCCTCCAGTATGCTGAAAAAGTTATTATCATGGGCCATATCGGCCGCCCAAAGGGAGTGGAAAAAGAGTTGTCCGTTGCCCCAATTGTGGACTGGCTGGACCGGGAGGTGCCTGAGTATGATTTCCCCAGAGACAAACTCCAGGTTTTGGAAAACTTAAGGTTTGAGGAGGGAGAGGATGCTTGTGATGAAAAATACGCCAAAGAGCTGGCCGCCATGGGTAACTTCTATATAAATGAAGCCTTTGCTGCTCATCATCCAGCTTCCTCAACCACACTTTTGCCTGCTCTTTTACCTCATGCATGTGGTTTCCATTTTGAGCATGAAGTCCGGGTTTTAAAAGGCATCAGGGAAAATACATATGAGCGGCCGGTAATAGCCATTATTGGCGGCGCAAAAATTGAAGATAAACTGCCCGTGGTTTCCGCTTTGGCTAAAGTTGCAGACCATGTTTTGGTGGGCGGAAAATTGCCCCAGGAAATTGAGGGGCAGGGGATAAGTTTGCCGGGAAATGTTTATGTAGCCAAGATGGGGGAAGGTGGAAAGGATATAAGTGAGGAATCAGTCAGGGAATTCAGGGAAATCCTCAAAAAAGCTAAACAGGTGGTTTGGTCAGGCCCCATGGGACAATATGAAAAGGGCTTCAATAAAGGAAATAAAGCCTTAGCTGAGGAAATTATTTCCTCAGGGGCTGAATCCATAATTGGGGGTGGAGACACTATTAATGCCTTGGCACTTTTGGGTTTAATTAACTATTTTTCTTTTGTTTCAGTGGGCGGTGGTGCCATGTTAGAGTATCTGGTTAAAGGAACCCTGCCCGCAATTGAGGCATTGAATGGACACCCCTAAGACCAGGTTATAAGTTTTAGAATTAGAAAAAATACTACCCTGACTTTATCCAAAGGGGAGGGGTAATACTTCCGGTAAAAATACAGCACGGAGCTCTTCATAAAAACCGATTTTCTGGCTACCACTGATCCAATATGTTTAACCTTAACCTGGGGAGTATAAATAACTTTCCCCCCCAAGTTTCTAATCCTAAGGCACAGGTCTTCTTCATTCATATAAAGGAAAAATTTCTCATCAAAACCACCAGCCTTATCAAAAATTTCTTTATTAATTAAACAAAATGCTCCTGATACCCAAGCTACTTCTTCTCCCTCGTTCTGATTTTTCCAGTAAGAGGAGCCGGCATTTATAGCCACCCAGGCCTTAAAACCGTGAAGCTCCCCATGGTCCCATCCCTGGGCTGTTAAATCCCTATTTAATAACTTAGGTCCGGCTATGCTTGCATCAGTCTCTTTAATTTTCTTTAAAAGTCTTTCAACTGTATTTTCCTCAATTAGCTCTATATCAGGG
>CAYTPB010000091.1:0-2935 GCA_964439785.1 uncultured Gammaproteobacteria bacterium | reverse complement strand
GCTTTTGAGACAAGTTGGGTGGTTTGATTTAGCTTTTCTAAAATTTCCTTGTCGTCCGGATTCTTTTTATCAATTTTAGCAGCTGAATTTTCCGGCTTAAACTCAATAATAAAACGGCCAATATTCCAGAGTTTGTTGGTGAAATTTCTCATAGCCTGGAGTTTAGGATGGGAAAGGGCCTGATCATGGCCGGCAGCTACCCCATAAATCAGGGCCATTCTGGCGGCATCTGCTCCATACTGGTCAACAATTTCCATCGGAGAGACAACGTTGCCTTTTGATTTGCTCATTTTTTTGCCCAGCGGATCTAAAACCAGGCCATGGATGGCGACATCATGAAATGGAACATCACTGGTAGCATAGAGCCCCAACATAACCATCCTGGCTACCCAGTAAAATAAAATGTCCCGGCCTGTTTCCAGGACTGATGTCGGGTAAAACTTGTCAAAATCTCCTTCTTTAGCAGTTTTTAATGTGGCAAAAGGCCACTGGCCAGAGGAAAACCAGGTATCAAAGACATCGTTGTCCTGTTCCAAATGAGCGGAGTTACATTTGGTGCATTTAGCCGGTGTTTCGCCCTCAGTGACTACCCATTCATTGCAATCGAGACAGTTCCAGGCAGGGATTCTGATCCCCCAAACGATCTGGCGGGAGATATTCCAATCCTTAATATTTTCCAGCCACTGGAGATAGATATGCTCAAAATTTTTGGGATAAATTTTTAATTTTTTATCTTTGGCAACCTGAATGGCTTTTTTGGCCAGGGGTCCTACTTTTACAAACCATTGCTCTAGAGGAAGCGGTTCTATTTCGGTGCCGCATTTATAACAGACGCCGACCCGGTTTTGGTAGTTTTCATCGACTTTTTCTATTAAGCCTTTTTGCATCATTTCTTCGGCAATAGCTTGCCTGGCTTCCTTAACCCTCATACCGGAGAATTTACCGGCTTTTTCGTTCAACCTGCCATCAAAGCCGATAACTTGGCGAACTTCCAGATTGTGCCTTTGTCCGATTTCAAAATCAACGGCGCTATGGGCGGGAGTAACCTTAACCACACCGGTGCCGAATTTAGGGTCTACTGCGCTATCGGCAATAACTTTAATCTTGGTGGGACCTAAAACGGTTGCAATGTTGATTTCTTTACCGACATATTCTTTGTATCTGTCATCATCGGGATGAACGGCGACGGCAGTATCGCCGAACTTGGTTTCCAGACGGGTGGTAGCCAGGGTTAGGGGGCCGTATTTTATGTAATAAAGCGGGCTTTTCCGGTCTTCATAAACCACTTCCAGATCGGAAAAAGAGGTGCCGTGTTTGGTACAGTAGTTGACTATCCGGTTGGCCCGGTAGACCAGACCGTCATTAAATAACCTTTTAAATGTCTGGTAGACAATCTTAATAATGTCCGGATCCAGAGTAAATTTTTCTCTTGTCCAGTCCAGGGAAAAGCCTAAACGCCTGACCTGGGATTCCATATTGTGCTTATTTTTTTGGACGTAATCCCAAATCATCCGGTAAAGCGTCTCCCGGTCGTAGTCAAAACGGGACTTGCCATCTTTTTCCAGTTGTTTTTCAAAAACCACCTGGGTTTCAAAACCGGCATGGTCTGAGCCGGGGAGCCAGAGAGTAGAATTTCCTTTCATACGGTGGTATCTAATTAAAACATCTTCAATACTCATCATGGCATGGCCAAAATGGAGATCGGCGTTGGCATTGGGCGGGGGAAGGATAATGGTGTAGGGCTTGCCATCCGGATTAATTTCAGGCTTGAAAAAGCCTTGATCTTCCCAGAATTTGTACCATTTTTCCTCGGTTTTGGTCTGGTCGTAAACTTTATCCATGGCTGTAAGTATATATCAGCTAATAAGCTAAGGAAAGATTTGGATTGGCTTCTAACTTTTCCGGATTTTTGGTTTCTTTTTCAAAGAAAGCGGCGGCGGCGATCATGGCGCCGTTGTCTGTACAAAGGTTGGGTGGGGGAATATGAATAAAGATTTTAGGGTTCATTCCCTCTGTTTGGCGTTTTAGTTCTATAGTAAGTTTGGGGTTGGCGGCTACACCTCCTGCAACAATTACTTGTTCAACAGGATAGGTTTGGATTGCTTTAATAACCTTTTTAATTAAAGAATCTATAATAGCCTGTTCAATTGAGGCGCATAAATCCTTTAAAGTTTGCTGGTTGGACAGATCGAGTGTTTTAATAAGGTTGGAAACAGCTGTTTTTAAGCCGGAGAAGGAAAAATCCAGGTCATCCGAGTCCCAAAGCGGACGCGGCAGTTTAAAAGCTTTAGGGTTGCCATCTTTAGCCAGCTTGGAAATTTGAGGGCCGCCCGGGTATGGCAGGCCCAACAATCTGGCACATTTATCAAAGCATTCGCCTGAGGCGTCATCCCTGGTGCCGCCCAAATATTTAAACTTGCCGTGAGACTGGAATAAAACCAGGTCGGAGTGGCCTCCTGAAACCAAAAGGCCCAGGCAAGGAAAGGTGGGGATTTTTGTAGGTCCTGTTGTTATCCAATTGGCGTAGAAGTGGCCGATCAGGTGGTTAATCGGGATTAAGGGTTTATTCCAGATTAAACTTAAGGTTTTGGCAGTTTCTACTCCAACCAAAAGAGATCCGATCAGGCCGGGGCCTTGAGTTACTGCTATGGCGTCCAAATCTTCGGGTTGGATTTTAGCTTTTTCCAGGGCTTCGGTGATAACCGGGATAATAGATTTTACCTGTTCCCGGGCAGCCTGTTCGGGGATTATCCCCCCGTATTTAGATTGTAAATCAGCTGATGAGGCCACAATATTGGACAATAAAGTTATACTTTTTCCATTGTTTAGCAAGACAGCGGTTGCTGTTTCATCACAACTTGTCTCTATCCCTAAAATTATCTTCTTCGACATAATGGAGTAATTCTAAATGCATATAGATTCCGGATCAAGTCCG
>CAYTPB010000090.1:0-2950 GCA_964439785.1 uncultured Gammaproteobacteria bacterium | reverse complement strand
AGAAGTGCAAAAATTTGATAATTCACCCTCGCCCAGCTAAAATACCCTAATGAAATCCGAAGTAGAAATATTTTTAGGCTATATTAACAGACATCTGGCCGAAAGGACCAATATAAAAGAGGGGCTCGAGGAAGCCAGGAAAAATCCCGGGATAATCTCCGCTACTATTACCGGCTTAAATAAAGCAATCACCTCACTCAATGAATTCATTGCCAAACCTCAAAGTGTCACCGATTCTAAAAAAGAACTGCTGCCTAACTCAACTCTAATTAGGGAAGACCTCCGCTATATGCTTCCTGATGATTGTGAGATTAGGCTGCCAACCCTGTCGGAACTGGCCGCATCCAGGGACAGCTTCACACTCTCTTATGCCAGGCAGGCTTTTGAAGATGCTAATGGCTGGATGGCTCTTGGCGACCATTATGAGTATGTCGGCTGGCAGTTCCATAAAAGTTTAACCGGCCCGGCCCGGCTGTCAGATGCCTTAGGTCTTGAAATCTATACACTCTTTATCAGCAAACCTTTTCCGGAACTCCATGGACGCGAGAAACAGGTAATGCTGGCACTTGAGGAGATGCTGGCTTTATACCATCAGGATCAAAGGATGTTCACCTCAATCAGGGGCTGGATCAGCGAAGAGGAAGGCTTCTCCCGCTCCCTTGTTAAAAACTTAACCCACCCTGAAAAAATCTATTGACAATCTCCGGGAAAGTACTACATTGAAAGTAGAGCAACCAAATATGCTCAGAATCCTTTACGTAATCTTTGTTGCTGTCCTCTTGGCCGCTTTTGTTGGAGTAGGAATCGCCGCCTTTTATCCCTCACCCAAACCCCCCAGTTTCGTTGGCCCGGTTGCAGTACCTTATGGTTTGACGCCTGAATCCACCCAGTCCGCCCAATATATTCAACAGCAACAGGCCAATGTGGCCGCCCAGAATGAGTATATGCAGAACTCCCAAAGCTACAGCCGCAATGTCTCCATCATTGCCCTGGCCGCCTCCATTATCCTTTTGGTCCTAAGCCTGACTTTAATAAAAAATATCCAGATTATGGCCGATGGGGTCATGCTGGGCGGAGTCTTAACCCTAATTTACAGTTTAGTCAGGGGCTTCACTTCCGAGGATGAGAAATTCCGCTTTGTAGTTGTCGCCATCGGCCTAATCATCACCCTGGCGCTGGGATATATCAAATTTATCAAACCCGCCCGGACCCCGGTTAAAAAGAAAAAATAATATGGCTATAGCTGAACGAACTTTAGAAATGCATCTGGAAACTCAAATACAAGATCCTGTGGAGGTACGCAAACAAGAGCTACAAGAGTTGATCTTCAGCTTATTGAGCGCCTCTCCAACCCATAACATCAGCATATTATCCGGAATTTTCAGAAGAACTGCCATTAAAACCCGTCCATCCTGGGAAGAAGATCAAATCAGGAACGGAGCCGAACAACTATACACCTACACAGGTAACGCGGAAGAAGATTGTATAAGAGCCTGGTTAGAAGCAGAAGATAAATACTACACCGACTTTTACCTAAAAAATCTGCCTCCGGGGGCTGTTTAATGACCCACTTTGTCCTAGTTGACAGTTTCGGGAAAATTTTGGTAAACTTTCGGTACAACAGTCCTGAGTGACAGAAAGGAATCAAAGGATGCCGGTTACACTTTACAGAAGACAAAAACAGATTCTGCGCTTTATCAAAGATTATATAGATAAGTATGGTTATTCCCCAACCCTGGGCGAGATTGCAGACGCCATGGGAGTTTCATCCTTAGCTACAGTCCATGAACATCTCCAGGCTTTAATTAACAAGGGTGTTATTAAGAAATATGATGGGGCTGTTAGAGGGATCGAGGTGGTTGAGCAGGGAGGAACTGGCGCGGGAAGGGATATTGAACTGCCTGTTTTAGGCTTTATTGCCGCAGGACAACCTATCATGCCCTATACCGATCCGGGCGCTACTGTGTCGGTCTCACCATCTTTAGTTTCATCCAAGAAAAAATCTTATGTCCTTCAAGTCAAGGGCGACTCGATGATTGAGGACGGAATTTTAGACGGGGATTACGTCATCATCGAGGAGCAAAACTTTGCCAATGACGGTGATATTGTAGTTGCCCTGCTTGAAAACGGCCTGGCTACCCTAAAAAGATTTTTCAGAGAACCAAACAGAATCAGACTGGAACCCGCCAACGCCGCCATGTCCCCGATTTATGCCACTGATGTCCAAATCCAGGGTAAATGCGTCGGGGTAATCCGAAGATTTAATTAACTACTTAAGAGGCAGAAGACTTCTGGGACAGTTTTTTGTAAATATAGTAAGAGAGTCCCACCACTATCAAAACTACAATCAAAACCTCAAATTTCCTGAAATAGCCCTCCAGGCTCCTCCAGTTAATCCCTAAAGCAAAACCAATCCAGGCCAAAAAGGTTGACCAGACCAAAGACCCTAAAAAAGTTAAACCCAAAAATCGACCTAAAGGCAACTCAGCAATTCCGGCCGGCAGGGAAATTACGGTCCTGATCCCCGGAACCACCCTGGCGATTAAAACCGTCGCACCTTTGTACTTATGCATAAACTTTTCGGTCTTATCCAGCTCTTCCTCCTCAAATAAAATATACTTTCCATACCTCCTAACCAGCTTTCTGACTATCCTTTCATGCCCCCAATAACCTAACCCATAAGCCGCCAAAGAACCAAAAGTGTTACCCAGCGCCCCGACCAGACAAACCAGCGCAAAATCAAACCGGCCGGTTGAAGCGATAAACCCGGAAAAGGGCATAATCACCTCGGACGGCAGCGGGATCAGAGCCGACTCAATCGCCATACAGATAAAAATGCCGGGGTAACCCAGAGTTGAGATGACATTGATAATCCAACCGGCTAAACTTTCAAGCATGCTTTACATAATAGAAACACCAATTGGAAATTTAAAGGACATAACCCTAAGGG
>CAYTPB010000089.1:0-2968 GCA_964439785.1 uncultured Gammaproteobacteria bacterium | reverse complement strand
GCGGTAGATAAAAAATCCTACTCCAACCTCTTTCAACCAGTTAGGGTTTTCCTCAAAAGGATTAAGGCCTAGAGGATGGATTATAGCAAAGTGTCCCCTCTGGAAGAAATTTAAATTAACTGTAGGGTGGTGCTTAACTACTTCTTCCAACAGCTCCACTCCAACCGTTAAGTCTCTTTCTAACCTGACTAAACTCATAATTCTTAAAATATGGGGGTCTTTGTGCTCCTGGCCGCCTAAGCGTGATTCCTGAGTGAGGTTTTTATAAAAATCAGCCAGAGGCTTGCTGTAGGGATTCTTGATTGAGTCTATCCTTACCTGACACTCCGCATGAGACAGAAGAACCTCTGGCATAAAAGAGATTAGATTATACCATATCTGGTATACCGAGGTTTTAGAATAAGGGGGGCAAATTAACCAATTGGACCTCAGGTTCAAGTTCTACACCAAACTTTTCTTTAACTTTCAAAGCATACTCTTTGGCCAGATCATAAAAATCTGCTGCAGTACCCTCCCCGGTATTGATAAATAAGTTCCCATGGAAATCGGCAATTTCTATATTGCCCTTTTTGGCGCCTTTGGCACTAACCTCATCCAGGAAAAACCAGGCCGGGATTTTGCCAAAAGTATCCCGGTCAGGCGGGATGAGGGCTTTTTGATCCTCAGATAAATTTTCAGATAAAATATTTTTAAAAAAAGAACCCGGGCATTTAATTCCCGGTTTATACTTTAGAAGCCTTTTAGATAAAGTTTCTTCAGACTCTTTTTTAAGTTTCTCCGGGTCTGCTTTGGGAAAATCAAAATAAACTTCTAAAATAATTAAGCCGTTGGTTTTGAAGCCGCTGTCTCTATAAGAGAAATTACAATCGTTTTTGCTTAAAACTTTTTCTTCAAAATTGTTATCAAGACAAACTACTGATTCAATAAAATCGCTGATGGTTTGGCCGTAAGCGCCGGCGTTGCCGAAGACCGCTCCCCCAACAGAGCCGGGAATTCCGGTTAACCGGCTGATTCCCGAAAGGCCGTTTTGGGTGGTGTAGTCAACCAAATCCTGGAGGGTTTCGCCTGAAGAAACTTTCACCAAATTATTATTAATTTTTATTCCCTTGATTTTATTTTTGATGACCAGGCCGGGAAAACCGTCATCAGAAACCAGGAGATTACTGCCCCCGCCAATGATTAAAAAATTTAGGTTATTTTCTTTAGCATATTTTAGGGTTTCTATTAGTTCCTGTTTAGTTTTTACTTCCACAAATTCTTTAGCCGGGCCGCCAATTCCTAGTGTGGTCAGATTTTTTAAGGGTATGTTTTTTTGAATATCCATAACTTAGGCTGGCAAATATGATACATTATGTGGGTGGAAAAAGCGATTTTAAAAACTTTAGCTTATGCGGATATTTTTGATTATCCGCTAAAGGCTTGGGAAATCCATAAATGGCTGGTTGGCAAAAAGAGCAGTTTGTCCGAGGTGGAAAAAGCTTTAAAGAGAGATAGCTTGGTGTTGAAGGTCAAGAGCCGGGAAGGGTTTTATTTTTTAAAGGGGAGGAAAAGTCTGGTAAAAAAGAGGATGGCTAGGGAGAGGCAATCGGCTAAATATTTAAGGCAGGCCAGATTAATCGCCCGGCTTTTTAAGGGCATGCCGAGTGTAAAGTTGGTTGGCATTTCCGGAAACCTGGCGATGGAGAATTCGGAAAAATCGGACGACATAGATCTTTTTATAATCACTTCAAAAAACAAACTCTGGTTAACGAGACTGAGCTTGCTTTTGATTTTGTCTTTGATTGGGAAGAGGCGGGAAAGAGGTGACAGCAGGCCCAGGGCAGCCGGGAAAATTTGTGTCAATCTTTTATTAGAAGAAGATAATCTGGCCCAAAAAAATAAAGACCTTTACACTGCCCATGAGGTTTTGCAGATGAGGGTTTTATGGCAAAGGGGAGATGTTTATTCAAAATTTTTAGAGCAAAATGACTGGGCTTTTAAGTTTTTGCCAAACTGGACAAGCGGGAGGATGGCCGGCCGCTCGGCTTTTTCCCTTGGGGTCCTGTCAGCTCCGGTTTCTCAAGTGTGTCCTCGTAAGCTTCGTATGAATACTCTCTACTTGCGGTCGACTCCTGAGAGCTCTCCTACGCTGCCACCCCGCGGGAATTATAGGGGTTTTTATACTTCGGCTTTAGGGGAAGGGTTGGAGTTTTTAGTAAAGAATTTACAGCTCCGGTATATGGGGAGACCCGAGGGAAAGGAAAGAATTATGGAAGGGGCGCTTTATTTTCACCCGGAGGATTACCGGGAAAAGATTTTGAGGGAATTTGGGAAAAGGCTGGCTAAACTAAAGGTAAAGTGATATATAAAGATTATGGATTTGGCAGCACTTCATAAGAGCGCCGGAAAGAAGGTTGGGGAGGCTATTTTAGGAATTAAACATGACCAGTGGGAGGAGCAGTCAGATTGTCCGGAATGGAGCGTCAGAGTATTGGTTAACCATATTGTCTCCGAGAATTTGTGGGTGTCTGAGCTGGTTGAGGGCAAGACTATTGAAGAGGTGGGCACTAAATTTGACGGGGATGTTTTAGGAAAATACCCGCTGGAGGCTTTTGAGAAATCACAGAGGGCGGCGGATGAGGCTTTTGGGAAGCCGGGGGCTCTCCAAAGGATTGTCCACTTGTCTTACGGCGATTTGCCGGCAGAAACTTATGCCACCCACAGGCTGGTTGATCTGGTAATTCATGGCTGGGACATTTTAAAATCCACAGGCCAGCCGGACGAGCTAGACCCGGAGCTGGTGGAGGCGGTGGTTGAAATAGTGGAACCCCATAAAGATGAGTTTTCCGGGAGCGGCTATTTCGGGACGGCGGTGGATATTCCGGAGGACGCTCCCCTCCAAACCCGGCTTTTGGGTTGGCTTGGCAGGGAGAGATGACTCTTGCAATTTAGCTTCAAATTTTGTATAAAGTGTTGCGCCCCTGTCCGC
>CAYTPB010000088.1:0-3018 GCA_964439785.1 uncultured Gammaproteobacteria bacterium | reverse complement strand
TATCTTTACCTTTTTCCTCCCAAAATCCGGCGTGACTTTTAGACAGACGGAGATGTCCTGGTCGCCTCTTATGGCCTTGACCAGCCGGACCAGCTTGATACCATAATCGGGTATATAAGATTTTTTTTCGTTGCTGCGCAAGATTGGCATAAAATCCGTCACGCTGACGCTGCCCGATTGGTTGAAAAAGTTGGTTTCCAAAATATTGGTCTGGCCAAAATACCTCTGGTGGGTTTTGAAAAATCCCTCGGGTTTTATCTGGAAGAAACCGCCTTCTTTGTTATCCAGGATCGCACAAAACTGGGCGCCCGAGTCAAAATCCGGCAAACACATCCAGTCAATTGAAGCCTCATTACTAACTAAGGCGCAACTTCTGCAGTTGCCAATCAAGCCATACTCCTCAATTTTTTTATACTTTTGGGTCACTAATTAAAGGTACGGCCAAACCTTTAAGTTTGTAAAGATACTTAAGTTTATTGGCACAACTGAAATGGTATAATCAATTCAATGGGAAAAAGGAAAGCGGTAGTTCTCCTGTCCGTGATGGCGATACTGGTTTCAGGTTTCTTTGTAAGCCAGGCAATTACCTTAAGGAAGGCTCACTCCACCTTTGAAAATTATTATACCTTCAGGGGCTGCACCCAGCTTCTTGATAAAACAGCGGACTATGGCACCTGTAAAACCGCTTCCGGCCAGGTAATAAAAATCGTCAGGTATAAAGATAAATGGTACCTGGACGGAGATTTACCCGTTTGCTGGTTTAACATCTGTCAGCTCTAGAGTGGCTTTGCCGATAAAATTCCTGCCGTTTACAAATAGAATCATTGCCTCCTTGCCATCCTCATTCCTCAAATGCTCCCAAGTCCGTCCGCTCTCCTTTATGAACACATAATTTATGGGGTCTTCCATAAGTGGAATTAAAGCAGAGCCGGATGTCTTTTGGTTTTCCAGGGATGCCCTGAAAGTCCTTAGTTCGCTAAGGAATGTCTTAAGAACCTTGGTTGGAAAAGGTTGTCCCAGGAAGTAATCCAGAGCCTGCCCGCGGATCAGATCCCGGTCATCGACTGAAACCGCCCAAAAAGTGTGGATGCTGGCCGGTCTGCCGTCCTTCGTACTGGTTTTCTCAACGGAAATCTCTTTCATTTGGGGTGATTATACCACGCCTTAAAAATATCCCCAGGACCTTTATCCTTTTATCTTAGAGTATAATCAAATTATGGAAGGTAACCCCCTAAATTTAGATCTTTTGGATGATTTTTACCTTTTCCTGGAGACTAACAACTATTCCCCCCGAACCTTATATAGCTATAAAAACGATTTAGCCATCTTTAACAACTTTTTAGTCTCCAGGAATTTAAAAATTAAAGATTTGGACAAGCGTTTAATTTTTGAGTTTAAAGCTTATCTCACCTCTAAAGATAGAGAGACTGCCACCACCCACCAGGCTAACCACCAAAGGCTGTCCTCCTCCACCATCAACCGGATTTTATCGGCTGTTAGGGCCTACATTAAATTCTTGATTGACCAGGACTATGACACGCCGGTTGTCCCCGACCAGTTTAAAATGGTGAAACGGGAAAGACCCCACCCCAACGTGGCCGAGTTTTCAGATTTAGTTTCCTTAATTGAATCGCCCTCCACCTTGGAATCCGATCCGGTCATTGCCGCAAGAAACCGGGCTATTCTGGAAACGCTTTTTGCCACAGGCATGAGGATTTCCGAACTGGTTAATTTAAACAAAAGGGATTTAAATGACGAGGGCCGGATTTTTATCACCGGCAAGGGCCACAAACAACGGTTTGTTTACTTAACCGACCGGGCCAAGGAATTTTTGGACCAGTATTTAAACCTCCGGCAGGACAACCAGCAGGCCCTTTTTATCCCCACCAAAACCCGCTCCAAGGACAAACTTAACTCCAGGCTGACTCCCCGCTATATCCAGGAAAGGATCAAAACCTACCGGGAAAAGTTAAAAATAAATCTGCCCACCACACCCCATTCTTTCCGCCATGGCTTTGCCACCTATTTAGCCGAGGAAGGCGCCTCCCCGGCCGCCATCCAGATTTTACTGGGCCATGAATCTCTAAACACCACCACAAGGTATGTCAATGCCTCCGACCGCTTTGCCCAGGAAACCCACCGCAAATTCCATCCTTTGGCGGAGAAGGTCAAGTAGGTATTATAATCAACTTATGCTGTCCAATGACAAACTGCTCGATTTATCAGGCAGGGTGGCAATTGTCACCGGCGGCGCCTCCGGCATCGGGTTTGGCATTGCTTCCCGGCTAGCTGAGGCTAAAGCCACGGTCTTGATTGCCGATATGGACGGTTCCAGAGCCATTGATTCCTCAAACAGTTTAAAAGAAAAAGGCCTCTCGGCCTTTGATTACCAGATAGACATTTCAAACGAGGATTCGGTCAGGGCGTTAATGGATTTTGCCTTGTCTCATTTTGGGGGCTTGGACATCCTGGTTAATAACGCCGGGGTTTACCCGGCTGTTTCCCTTACCCGGATGAGCGCCTCCGATTTTGACCGGGTCCTGGCGGTTAACTTAAAAGGCGCCTTTCTCTGTTTAAAATACGCCGCCGAAAAAATGATTGAGCAAGGAGCCGGCGGCAAAATCATCAACATCACCTCGATAGATGCCATCCATCCGTCAATGGTGGGTTTAGCCCATTATGACGCCTCAAAGCACGGCCTCTGGGGGTTAACAAAAAACGCCGCCCTGGAATATGCTCCGTATAAAATCCAAATTAACGCCATTGCCCCGGGCGCAATTGCCACTCAGGGAGTGGCGGCTATGCAACAGGAAGGTACGGACCAGCAATCAGCCACCAAGGCCCTTTTAAATAAAATTCCAATGAAGCGGATGGGTGAACCGGACGATATCGGTAAGGTAGCGCTCTTTCTGGCCTCGGACATGTCATCTTACATGACAGGCGAGCAAATTGTAGTTGATGGCGGAATGCTTCTCTCTTAAACTTTAAATATGTTAAAAGATTGTTGCACGACATCTT
>CAYTPB010000087.1:0-3065 GCA_964439785.1 uncultured Gammaproteobacteria bacterium | reverse complement strand
CCAATACCAAAGTCCTCCTCAGCTTTGGGGTCACCAGTGCTTTCGGGGGTTTAATTGGGGCATTTTTGCACAGTATGTTTTACAATGCTGTATTAACGATAATTTTCGGCTGTTTGCTGGTCTTTGCCGGTTTATCCGGGTTATCCGGTCTCAGCCAGAGACTGCGTTTAAAAGGTATAGCGGCATTTATAACCGGAGCTTTAACGGGTTTTTTGGGCGGCTTGGTTGGAAATCAAGGCGGAATCAGGTCAGCCGCCTTGACCGGCTTTAATTTGGACCAGAGGGAATTTATTGCCACGGCAACAGGTGTAGCTTTAATGGTTGACCTGGTCAGGGTGCCGGTTTATTTGAGTTTTCAGGGTTCCCAGATTTTTCAGTTTAAAACTTATATAATTTTATCCACTTTGGCTGTTTTGGCAGGAACTGTTTTTGGGGGGATAGTTTTAAGGCGGATTTCCAAGGAGGGTTTTAAGGAGGTTGTTTCCTTATTATTGCTCATCAGCGGAATTTTTGTGCTTATCCGGTTGTAGAGGTTTAAACCTTTTGGCTTTGGGAAATGTTTGGGAATCTGGTACAATATAGTTTATGCCAAAGTTTAAGATCCAGTCCCAGTTTAAGCCAACCGGAGACCAGCCCCAGGCCATAGAAAAGTTGGTTGGAGGCTTAAATTCGAGTGCCAAAAACCAGGTGCTTTTGGGTGTGACGGGCTCGGGCAAAACTTTCACCATGGCCAATGTCATAGAAAGAGTCCAGCGGCCAACCCTGATTATCTCCCACAATAAAACCCTGGCTGGGCAGCTGGCCCAGGAGTTTAAAACCCTTTTTCCGGAGAACGCGGTTGAATATTTTGTGTCTTACTACGATTATTACCAGCCTGAAGCTTATATTCCTTCCTCAGATACATATATTGAAAAGGATGCCCAGATTAATGAGGAGATAGAAAAGCTCCGGCTTTCTACCACTGCTTCGCTTTTAACCAGGAAGGATGTAGTGGTTGTGGCATCCGTTTCCTGTATTTACAACATTGGTTCGCCTAAAGAGTACGGAGGGGCGGTTTTGGAGCTCAAGGAGGGGGTAAAAACCGGCTTTGAAACAGTTATGAAGATGTTGACCAAGATGTATTATTCACGGAACGATTACGACTTTACCCGCTCAACTTTCAGGGTTAAGGGAGACACTGTCGATATCTTTCCCTCATACACCGACCATGCGCTGAGGGTTAACTTTTTGGGGGACAAAATCGAAAAGGTATCAATTTTAGATCCTGTTTCCGGAAAATCCGTTCCCACAAGAGAACTTCAGGTGGTTTATCCGGCCAAACATTATATTACTCCCGAGCAAAGGTTAAAGCCGGCCATTGCCCAGATAGAGGAGGATTTGGAGGAGAGATTAAAGCAGCTTAAGAAAGCCGGGAAACTTTTGGAAGCCCAGAGGCTGGAACAGCGGACCCAATATGATCTGGAGATGATCAAGGAGTTTGGTTACTGCAACGGGATTGAGAATTATTCCAGGTATTTTGAAGGACGGAGTCCGGGTGATCCCCCCTACACCTTAATGGATTATTTCCCCAAGGATTTTTTGCTGATTATTGACGAGTCCCATATTAGCCTGCCCCAGATTAGGGGAATGTACAACGGGGACCGCTCCAGAAAGGAAACCTTAATTGATTTTGGTTTTAGATTGCCCAGCGCTTTGGACAACCGTCCGTTAAAGTTTGAGGAGTTTCAGCGCCATATCAATCAGGCGATTTTTGTTTCAGCCACGCCGGACGAATATGAGCTGAGTTTGGCCGGAAAAGACAATGTGGCCGAGCAGCTGATCAGGCCGACCGGTATTATTGATCCGGAAATCAGTGTCAGGCCGACCGAGGGCCAGATTGATGATGTGATTGCCGAGGTGGAGAGAAGAATTAAGAAAGGTGAGAGGGTTCTTATAACTACTTTAACCAAGAGGATGGCTGAAGATTTGTCGGAGTACCTGGCTGATAAAAATATAAAAGTAAATTATCTGCACTCAGATATTGAGACTTTAAAAAGGTCAGATATTTTAAATTCCCTGAGGCTGGGTGAATATGATGTGATTGTGGGGATTAACCTGCTTCGGGAAGGGCTGGATCTGCCTGAGGTGTCTTTGGTGATTATTTTGGATGCTGATAAGGAAGGTTTTTTAAGATCCAGAACTTCCCTGATCCAGACCATGGGCAGGGCGGCCAGGCATGTCAATGGTCAGGTAATAATGTATGCAGATAATATGACCAAATCCATGTCAGCGGCCATAGATGAGGTTTCCAGAAGAAGAGAGTTTCAGCGTGAATATAATAAGGAACATAATATTAAGCCCCGGTCGATTGAGAAGGCGTTGAGAGATAGATTGATTGAGAAGATTGAGGAGGAAAAAGGCGAGGAGGTTCTGACAGTAGATCAGATTCCGGAAAAAGATAGGAGGAGGATTGTGAAGGAGCTGGAGAGGCAGATGGCCGAAGCGTCTGCTTTACTTGATTTTGAGACCGCCGCTAAACTGCGGGATCAGATTTTAGAGTTAAGTGTTTAGTATCCGCTCCCTGGTTAAAAGGTAGATGGTTCGGTAGATTTTCCCTAGGGTTAATAATGCTTCCTGGTTGTTAAAAGTTTTAAGAGCTTGAGTAGCCAGTTCAATTAGAGGCAGTTTGCTGTCAAACCATTTGATATTTTGCATTTTCTGCTCTGGGTCAATATAGACTAATGAAAAAATGTGGGCAGCCAGGGCGTTGATGTAATTTCTAGAGTAAGTTCCAATTATAGGGTCGCGGGCATCTTCAAATTGCTGTCTGCTTAAAGCTAATTCAAAGCATTCGGCAGCTGGAGCCATACAATTTTGGGCATATAAAATAGACCCGACTTCATTACTAAATAAACTGAAATTTTCTTTAGGATCAATTCTTTGGGCTACATCTAAAACAGCAGTCGTGACCTGTTCTTTGTAAATAGCACCGTTAAAGGAGACCCGATCCATATACTGGAGATTATTTCCCTGAAAAATCTCTAATTTAACTGTTGGGCCTAAATCGCCATGTTCTGCGCTCATAT
>CAYTPB010000086.1:0-3101 GCA_964439785.1 uncultured Gammaproteobacteria bacterium | reverse complement strand
TGCTGACAAAATCTTCTTTAACAAAGTGTTACCTATGTGGCCTGCCTACACACCTATTTGACTTCTGTAAGAATGGGAGTAAAATATGCCCATAGTATGAGCATCCTTTTTAGTTCCACACCCAGAGAAAACACCAAAGTCAGGCCGGTTGGAGGCAAGATGGGGTTTTTTGATGAAGATGAGGACTTTGAGAGAGAAGCTCCGCTGCAAAACAGCGGATCTTCAGAACCTATTCTTGGTTACACTTCTACTGCTATCGGGAAAACAGCAGAAGCTTTTGGCGGCGGATTTAAAAATTTGTCTGAAGCTATTTTAGAGATAGGAGCCAATGTTGCCGGTGTAGAGTCCGGAAAACCTATGAGCGCAACAGGTGAGATGAGATTTAATAATCCGGAACAACAAAAACAGGAGGCCCAGGCACAAAAAGCAGCCATTCAGGCTCGAAATGTGGCAACTATCACCCAGTCAGAGCAACTGTATGAGACACAAAAGGTAACGGCCCACCAGGAGGAACTGGTCAGGGTGATTGGGGGAACTGTCAGCCTGGAGGAGTTAAATAATTCTTTGGGCTTCCAAGCCAGCTACGAAAGGCCGGCCGGCTCAGACCCTTATTACATTTATGCTTTTAGGGCCAAGCAGATAGAGCAGCAAAAAGAGGCCGAAAAACAGGAAAAAGCTATGGAGGCCCAGACTGTTAATCCGGCCAACCCACTGGATGCCCACAAGATAGATACCAATACCGAGAACCAGAGGCTGAGCAATGCGGTCGGGTAATCTGATTGTCGAAATTTCCCCTAAAAAGTTATAGAATACGTGGAGTTCGGGCTCATAGCTCAGTTGGTAGAGCGTTTCTTTGACGTAGAAAAGGTCTCAGGTTCGAATCCTGATGGGCCCACCGAAACTTTAATCTTCTTACAATTTGTGCTAAAATACACAAATTATGAACATAAATCATGAGTTTGAAGTCCCGGAAAACCTGGCCGATTTATCCCTATCCCAGAGGAGAAAACGGGCCTGCAATATCGTGGCAACGGGACTAATTGATGCAATTGAAGCTTCTACTAGGGCTGATAAAAGAGGAGACCGCGAGTTTGGCGACCAGATTATAGACGGCTTTTATAAAAAGGTTGACGAAAGCGGGGATCCATACCAGATTGCTGCCCTGGACAACAGCTTAGACAAGTTAATAAAGGTACTGGAATCATTACCCATAGAGCAAAAAACTCCATAAGTTGCTTTACACCTGGTATATTCTTAAGTAAGATTAAACTATAGTGGAAACAGAACAGATCCATCATCATTTGACAGCCAGCGGCCATATGAGAAAAAGGGATATTATGCTAAGTAATTTTTTGGGAGGACTGGCTTGGGGGTTTGGGTCGGTGGTGGGGGCCACTATTGTGGTGGCCATAGTCCTTTGGCTCCTGGGTAATTTTAACTTTATCCCCGGCTTAAATCAGTTTTCCAGCCAGGTTTCAGACACCATTAAATCCTCCCGTTCAATCAAGTGAAAATTTACCTCTTTCATTTGAGCCTAAAGATGATAAAATTCTCTAACTATGGATGAAGATTCTAAAAAAAGCCATCAACAGATCGGGCAGGAGCAGGACCTTTTTACTTTTTCCGATTTGGTAGGTTCAGGATTACCTCTTTTTACTCCTAAGGGGGCCACTCTCCGCCGTGTTTTAAATAAGTATATTGATGAGCTTTTGGAAAAACAGGGCTACCAGTTTGTTTGGATTCCCCATATTGCCAAAAAAGATCTTTTTGAAAAGTCCGGCCATTTGGCTAAATTTTCTAATGACATGTTTCCAGTAATGAAGGCCAAAGGCAGGGAGTATATTTTAAAACCGGCTAATTGTCCTCACCATATCCAGATCTTTGCCAGGAAGCAATTCTCATACAGGGATATGCCCCAGAGGTATGCCGAAAGCACCACCCAGTATCGGTCAGAGCAATCTGGTGAGCTTGAGGGATTGGCCAGGGTTTTAGGCCTAACTTTGGATGATTCACACATCTTTGCCAGACCCGACCAGGTTAAAGAGGAATTTAGAAGAGCCTTGGAAATAAATAAACAGATGCTCAAAGACTTTAAATTGGAGTATTGGATAAGGTTATCTGCTTGGAACCCTAAAAACCCGGATAATTACTTGGGTGATGCTAAAACCTGGGAGAAGATGCAGGGATTAATGGAGGAAATTCTTAAAGAGTCCGATATTAACTTTAAGAAAGTTGATGGTGAAGCGGCTTTTTATGGACCAAAGATGGACTTAATGATTAAGGACTCCCTCGGTAAAGAGTGGCAGCTTTCAACTATCCAGGTGGATTTTAATTTGCCGGACAGGTTTGATTTATCTTTCGTTGATGAGAATGGCAAGCCACAAAGACCAATAATGTTACATCGGGCTACTTTTGGTTCATACGAGAGATTTTTGGCAATGATCATTGAACATTTCCAGGGGGCTTTTCCTACCTGGCTGTCACCTGTCCAGGTTATGGTTGTGCCTATTGCAGACAGGCATGTGGAGTATGGAAGAAAGCTTTTGGAGAAAATGAAGGAACAGGGGATTAGGGCGGAGATTGATGATAAATCAGAGACTATGCAAGCCAAGCTCCGGGATGCACAGCTTCAGAAAATCCCTTACATGTTAATTGTGGGAGACAGGGAAGAGGAGGCTGGGAAAGTTTCCGTAAGAAATAGAGCGGGGGAAAATTTGGGAGATATGGGTTTGGACGAGTTTTTGGAAAAGACCAAGAAAGAGATTGAAGAAAAGGCATGAGTGTGCTAAGATTCCGAAGATGTCATCCTCGGACTTGATCCGGGGATCTATTTTATTGATGGATTTCCGCCTCCGCGGGAATGACAATAGGAAAATGGAGGGAGACAAATAGCCAAGTTTTATAGACTAAACCAAAATATCCCCAGCGGGGATCTCCGGGTCATTGATGCCCAGGGAAAGGCGCTCGGGATAATGAGCCGGGATGAGGCGCTGGCCCGCGCCCAGGCAGAAGGTTTGGATTTAGTTGAAATTGCTGCTAAAGCTAGGCCTCCGGTAGCGAGGATTTTGGAATTTAAAAAATTCCGCTATGAGGAGAGCAAA
>CAYTPB010000085.1:0-3139 GCA_964439785.1 uncultured Gammaproteobacteria bacterium | reverse complement strand
GAAAAAATAAATTCTAGTTCAGTGTAGCTAATCCGAGCTTAGGTTGTCAATGAGGTTTAGCCTGGAACATTAGGCTCAATTCATATATAATATGTTGGTTATGCTGGGGATATTTAATAAATTACTGGATGCCAACCAAAAAGAGCTTAATAATTTATCTTCTCTGGTCCAGAAAATTAACGATCTGGAAGATAAAACCAAAAGGCTGTCGGATAAGCAGTTAAAGGATCGGGCAGATGATTTAAGAAAGCGGCATCTGGAAAAGGGGGAGTCTTTGGATGGTTTATTACCTGAGGCTTTTGCCCTGGTTAGGGAGGCGGCTAATCGCTCAATCGGCCAAAGACACTACGACGTCCAGTTAATGGCCGGAATTACCCTCCACAGGGGAAAGATTGCCCAACAGCAGACCGGAGAAGGAAAGACTCTATCGGCTACCCCGGCGGTTTTTTTGAATTCTTTGACCGGTAAAGGCGTACATGTGGTGACGGTTAACGATTACTTGGCAAGGAGGGATGCCGGATGGATGGGGCCGATTTACCATATGCTGGGAGTAAGTGTGGGTGTGATTATTCATGAGCAGAGCTTTATTTATGACCCTAAATATTCAGATAAAGAGACTAAGGATAAGAGATTAAAACACTTAAAGCCGGTGACCAGAAAAGATGCTTATGGGGCCGACGTTACTTATGGGACCAATAATGAGTTTGGGTTTGATTATTTAAGGGATAATATGGCCTTAAACCTGTCAGCCCAGGTCCAGAGGGGCCACCACTATGCCATTGTTGACGAGGTGGACTCTATTTTAATTGATGAGGCCAGGACTCCCCTAATTATCAGCGCGCCGGCCCAGGAACCGACCGAAAAATATGTTAAGTTCCATAAAATTATCGAGACCCTCCAGCCGTCCGATTACGTGGTGGATGAAAAGCTTAGGACTGCCCATTTAACCGAGCTGGGGATTGAGAAGATCGAGAAAAGTTTGGGTGTGGAGAATCTGTTTGAGAAGGATTTTTCAACTTTGCACCATCTGGAGGAGGCTTTAAAAGCCAGGGCGCTTTTTCTAAAGGACAGGGATTATGTGGTTAAAGACGGCGAGGTGGTGATTGTGGATGAGTTTACCGGGAGGCTGATGCCCGGGAGGAGGTATTCCGAAGGGCTGCACCAGGCGATTGAGGCCAAAGAGGGGGTGCCGATCCAGCAGGAATCCCAAACTTTGGCCACCATTTCTTTCCAGAACTACTTCAGGATGTATGAGAAGCTTTCAGGCATGACCGGAACGGCCGCCACCGAGGCCGAGGAGTTCCATAAAATCTATAAACTGGATGTGGTGATGATTCCAACCAATAGGCCCAATGTCAGGGAGGATATGCCCGATGCCATTTACAAAACCGTGTCTGCCAAATACACGGCTGTGGTTAAGGAGATTGAGGAAGTCCACAAAAACGGTCAGCCGATTCTGGTTGGAACAACTTCGGTTGAGAAAAATGAGTTTCTATCCGATTTATTAAAGAGAAAAGGGATTTCGCATGCGCTCCTAAATGCCAAAAACCATGAAAGGGAGGCGGAGATTATTGCCGAAGCCGGGCAGAAGGGTTCGGTGACGGTAGCGACAAACTTGGCCGGGAGGGGAGTCGATATTTTGCTGGGCAAAGGAGTGGAAAGCTTAGGCGGATTGTATGTTTTGGGAACCGAGAGGCATGAGTCCAGAAGAATTGACAACCAGCTCCGGGGACGTTCAGGCCGCCAGGGCGACCCGGGCAAGACCAAGTTTTTTGTTTCCTTGGAGGATGATTTAATGAGAATTTTCGGCGGAGAGCAGGTTGCGGGCGTGATGAACTTTTTGAAAATGCCGGAGGATGTGCCGATAGAGCACAATTTAGTTTCCAAAGCGATTGAGAGCGCCCAGAAAAAGGTTGAGGGCCATAACTTTGATGCCAGGAAATATACCGTTGAATACGATGACGTGATGAACCAGCAGCGCCAGATTATTTATGGGGTGAGAAAGCAGATTTTGGAGACTGCCGAGGGGCCGAAAAAGGACGGGGAGACAAAAGACGGGATAAATGAATCCTTAAAGGAGGATATTTTAGGCAAGGTTGACAGGGAGACTGAAAATATCGTGGCGGTTTATACCCAGGAGGGAATTGACAGGGAAAAAATTGTCGAGGAGTATTCAACTATTATCCCATTTGATGAGCCAAGCAAAAAGGGTCTGCTTACCCAGCTTAACAATTTTAATTCCCCCGAGCAAATCAGCGAGTTTTTAATCAAGCTGTCCCGGGATCTGTATGACGAGCGGGAAAAACAGCTTGGGCCGGAACTTTCCCGTCAGCTTGAGACTTTTGTGTACTTGAACACCATTGATACCCTCTGGATTGAGCATTTGGATACGGTGGATGATTTGCGGGCGGGAATAAATTTGCGGGCTTATGCCCAAAGGGATCCGCTGGTGGAGTATAAAAGGGAGGCGTTTGATTTGTTTGAAAATTTGATGGTCAATGTTGACGCCGAGGTGGTCAGGAGAATCTTTAAGGCTTCCATCCAGCACCAGCATGCCCAGCCAATTGAGGTTCAACCGGTAGTAGACAGGCAGGAAGTCAGGGAGGAGCACGAGGAGGCTTTGGATGAAACCCAAATGCTGGAGGATACGGGTGAGCTTTTGACCTCCATGAGCCAGGTGACGGAGGAAGAAAAAAAGGTTTTAGATTCAGAGCCTGAGGGGGAAACCAAAGTGACGATAGAGCGCGGGGGCCAGGTGGTGGCGCAGGAGACTTATGGTTCAGATGGCGCTATCCAAAAACCCCATGGGAAGGTTGGCAGGAACGACCCCTGTTGGTGCGGCAAGAAAAAACCAGACGGTACTCCTGTCAAGTACAAACACTGCCACTACCCCAACTAAATTTTTAGATCGGAATAGACCTGTTTCATGTAAGGCATTAATTTTGTTTTAAGATCAGTTCTTGTTTTTATTATTACCAGTTCTCGAGTAATTGCTGCATGGCATAAGGAACAGAGAATACACCAATCGTCTGGTTTTGTTGACTTGGGGACAATATGGTGCCATTCGCAGATTTTTAATCCGCAAACCTCACATTGTTTTCCATATAGCCTGAGCGCCTCTTTTCTATAAGCGGACCTA
>CAYTPB010000084.1:0-3153 GCA_964439785.1 uncultured Gammaproteobacteria bacterium | reverse complement strand
TAGTTGATGACTGGAAAGAAATACTTTGGGCTGCCAGCTATTTTAGAAAACTTGCCAAGGAAAGGGCTAAAGATCCAGATAATCCAACTGAGGAAGACTTTCTGGATGCACAGAAAGGTTATTGTGATCCAAAATTAGTACCCGGAAGAATCGCAATCTACCGGAGTTGGAAACAAGTTCTTACTCCAGATAATCCCGCAGTTTCTTTGCCCGGGTCGGATGCTTCAGCTTCCTGACTGCTTTGGCTTCAATTTGCCTGATTCTTTCACGGGTGACACCAAACTCCCGGCCAACTTCCTCGAGCGTCCTTTGTTTTCCGTCATCCAAACCAAACCTTAACACTAAAACCCTTTTCTCACGAGGAGAAAGCGTATCTAAAACTTCATCCAGTTGATCTTTTAGGAGTTCGCGGGTAGCCTGTTCATCCGGTTTTAGTCCCGGAGCCTCAATAAAATCCCCTAACTGTGAATCATCCTCATCCCCTACAGGTGTAGCCAAAGAGGTTGGCTCCTGGGAAACTTTGACGATTTCCCGGGCTTTGGCAGGATCAATTCCTAAAACTTCCGCCACCTCCTCCGGGGTTGGCTCCCTGCCCAACTCCTGCATTAATTTTCTCTGGGTCCGGTTAAAACGGTTGATAGTCTCAACCATATGGACCGGGATCCTGATAGTCCGGGCCTGGTCGGCAATGGCGCGGGTAATGGCTTGTCTGATCCACCAGGTGGCGTAAGTGGAGAATTTATAACCCCTTCGCCAGTCATATTTTTCAACGGCCCTCATTAAACCGATATTTCCTTCCTCAATTAAATCCAGCAGGCTCATGCCTCTGCCAACATATTTTTTAGCAATGGAAACAACCAGCCTTAAATTGGCCGAGATTAGCTGGTGCTTGGCCCGCTCTTCATTTTTTTCTGCCTTTTTAGCCAGCTCAACTTCCTGGGCGGCGTTAAGTAAAGGGACTTTCCCAATATCCCTTAAATATTGTCTGACAGGATCAGTGACAGAGCCTTCTTCCAGTGCCGCCAGAACCTCCAATTCCCTCTCCAGGTCGGTAACGGATTTGGCGCCCTCCCCCACTTCCTCGGAAGTAGTTTCAAAAACGTCAATGTCGGATTCAATCAGTTTAAGGTAAAACTCATCCAGCTCCTCCAGGGTTTCTTCCGGTTTTGGAAAAACCTGTAAAATTTCCTCCTGGGTAACAAACCCCCGGTCCTTCCCCATCTTAAGGAGCTTCTTTGAATCCAGATTTGCTGTTTGTTTCTTATCTTTTTTGGCTGCCATATTATTTACAAATTCTTTAACTTTACTGATAGATCCCTAAACCTTTTATTTAAAGCCTCCAGTGTTTCCATCTTATCAAATTGCTGGGCGGTTTTTATTTCCAGGGACAACTTCTCAAGCGATGATTTTATCAGCATACGCTTCAACTGTGCAACCACTAAATCCAGTTCCTTCTGCCAGTGCTTGGGATCTTCCAATTTTTCATCCAGCTGCATCAAATACAGTTCATCCACCTTATCTATTAATTCGGGCGGCAGTGTTTTGGAAAACTCGGCAATTTTAAACTTATGGCCCTTAAAGGAAATCCCGTCCAAAAACAACACCAGCAAGACATAAATTTGTTCCAGGTGCTCCTGGGTAAACAAAGTCTCAGGAAAATTAGGCACATAAGTCAGGTCCTGGGGCAAATGAAGCAGTAGGGAAATTAAATATTCCTCTAAAACTTTTCTTCTGTCGGGGTGGCTTTCTTCTATTTTAGTTGGTTTAGCCGCCTCAGTTACCTCTTTCCATTGGGCTTTGGGGGATAAAACTTTATTTAACTGATCTTTGATAGTATCTTCTTTAATCTGCAAAAGAGCCGACAGCTTTTGAATGTAGTGATCCTGGGTAACCGGATCATGGATCTTTTTCCAGACCGGTAAAATTTCGGCGAAAGCGCTTTTTTTGCTAAAGGGAGCTTTCAGGTCATAGCGCTTGGAAATGGACTGGAGATAATAATCATAAATCGGGACAGCCGTCCCAACCATCTTTTTCCAGGAATCAGGATCTTTAGCCGAGATTTCACCCGGGTCTTTGCCGCCCTCCAGCTGGATGACTTTTAAATTAAAGCCGGATAAATCGGCCATTTCAATCCCCCGGCGGGAAGCCTCGTCCCCGGCTAAATCGGTGTCAAAGCATAAAACTAAGGTATCGGTGTATTTTTTGAGGGCATCCAGCTGGAATTGGGTCAGGGCAGTGCCTTTGGAGGCCACAATATTTTTAACCCCTGACTGGAAACTCATTAACATATCCATCTCCCCCTCAACCAAAATAACCTCTTTTTTCTCCCTGATATCGGATTTGGCTAAATGGAGGCCAAATAAAAATCTGCCCTTGTCAAAAATAGGAGTTTGGGGAGTATTAACATATTTAGGAAGGGAGTCATCCAAAACCCGGCCGGAAAAACCCATAATCCTGCCCCTTACATCTATTAAAGGAAAAACGATCCGGCCCCTCATCCGGTCATAACAGCCTCTTTTTGAGGAAACACATAAACCCGAATCAATCAGCTCCTTCTCCAAAAACCCCCTTTTTTCTAAAAATTTGGTTAAGGATTCCCAGTTTTGGGGGGCATAACCTAAACCAAAGGATTTTATGGTTTCGCCGGTTAGACCTCTTTTATGGAGATAGTCCAAAGCATTTTTGCCTAATTTGTGCTCGGTTAAAAGGTATTGATAGTATTGGGAGGCTTTGGAGTTGGCCTCATATAGTCTCTCTTTTTGGTCTTTGTCTTTAGTTTTCCTGTTTTTTAGGACTACTCCGGCTCTTTGGGCTAAAATTTCCAAGCTTTCCGGAAAGTCTATCCCCTCTTTTTCCATTAAAAATTTAAAAATATCCCCGCCTTTTTGGCAGCCAAAACAATGCCAGATTTGTCTCTCTGGTGAAACTACAAATGACGGAGTTTTTTCCTGATGGAATGGACAGTTGACCTTAAAGTTAACACCGGCTTTTTTAAGTGGGAGATATTCCGAGATTAAATCAACAATATTGATTTTCTCTTTAATGAGTTCTAAATCGTCCATGGCTTTAAACAGTCATCCGAAAGCCCGTCCGTTCGGCTTTACTCAGGAACGAAGCTGTCAGAGATTGTATGCGAATTCTACCCGAAAAAAG
>CAYTPB010000083.1:0-3160 GCA_964439785.1 uncultured Gammaproteobacteria bacterium | reverse complement strand
CTGGAGACAAAGGACTATACAGCTTTACCCAAAGACACCAGGGATTATTGGTATAACGTTTTGGAAAAAACTTTAAGGAGGGAAGTTAAGGAAGAGTGCGGGATTGAGATAAAAAATATTGAATATGTCACATCCTTGGCCACCATCCACAAAGACGGCTGTCCTTCGCTGGTCATCTCCTGTATGGCCGATTATTCATCCGGTGAGATAAAAATTCAGGAAGAAGAAGCGGATGATTTTGCCTGGGTTTCACTCAATGAGGCCAAAAACTATGATTTAATAGATGGAATTTATGATGAATTAAAGATGACAGCGAAAAAACTCAAAGGCGAGGATACCGAGTGGCAAAAGGGTTAGGCGGACTCAAGCGGGATTAAGGTTACGGAATTATTATTTAAGTTGCGCCGGGGGATGGGAGGGATTTCGAGAGGCAAAGAGACGGTTGGCTAGATTTATTAACCGGCCCCTATTTAAGGCGTAGAGAGCATAAGACACCTGGTGATGTCTGTAGAAGTAAAAGCCGTTACTGGCTAAATTTTTCCCTTTGCTGAGTAGAGTCGTAATGCTGACTCTTTCTACTTTTAGGGGATCATAAAGTTCAGTTGAGATATAATCAGCTACATTCTCGGTCACTACAGGAAAGCGGTTGGCATTATGGATAATTCTTCCCCTGGATAATTTGGTATTGGCTGAAAGCATAAGCGCTGCCCTGATATTAAGTTGGTCGGTAGCATCCGTATACCTCAAAGCATCTTCAAGGACGTAAGATTCAAAACCGGGCCGGGTGGCTTGTTGAATTTTTATTTCAGGTGGAACAATCAACCAGTCCATTGTGGGGGTACTTTCTTTTTTGACAGGTCTTTTAAAAAGTTCTTCCGGACTAAGTAGTTCAGGCATATCTGCAATAATATTACATAAAAATATCGGAAAGTCTACTGTATCAAACTATGGGGTTAAACTTAATTGTCCGGTTTTAATATTTTGCCTGATAAATTTCAGATACCCCAGGGCCAGGGAAATAATTAACCCGATAGAGACGACAATAAACCGGAAGCGGTTGTCTTCCGCGCCAAAGCCGCGGACTATCCCATAAAGCAGGGTTAGAACCCCACCCAGGACCGATCCGTCGGCAATGATTAAAATTTTCTGAAGGGCGGTTAGGCTGGCTGTTAAAATTAAAACCGAAATGACTATGGAGATAATAGAAACATTCCTATTATAAAGTTGTTCCTGCGCCTGGTATTGCTTAAAGGTATTATCATAGACGGTCTCTTCTTCACGGACCTGGTTTAAGGCGGCCGTGTCCGTGATCTGGATATTTTGGGGATATTTAATTGATAAGGGAGGTTCGGGAGCTTTTGGTTCAGGGTAAAAAGCCAAAATCCCAACTCCCACAAAAGCGGCGATGATTATACCTACAAAAACAACATAAACCGTTCTTAAAAACATAAGCTAAAGTTAACAGGTCAGGGAAAAAGTTGCAGTGATTAAGGTCACAATCAATTTGACATAAAAGGGGAATAATCCTAGACTCAAATTATTGATGGATAATTTTTTCGAGATGAGAAAAGGGCAAGGGCTTACCTTACCCAGCACTCTGAGAAAAATATGCCGCCTTTTGCCCTAACTTTAAAGTCTCCGATAATGACTCCTTTGGGGGAAGTTACATATGCCAGGGAAGGGGGAGTTTCTGTTAAGAAAGATGGATTGGAGCTTAATTTTAGTTATGAATCTTTACCCGGTCAATTAGATGAGGATACTCGGGATTTCCTTAATTTGATCCCGGGCAAAGGATCTAAATTAAACGATATCAGGATTTTAAGGGATTTCAAGTTGAGGAAGGATGGCCACATCCTGGACTTATCGGAAATCCTGCCCCGGGGTTCAAGTGTTTATTTTGATCCTACCCGCGAGGGATTAGTGGACATAAATTTTCAAACAATAGATAGTTCCTACCTAAGAAAAATAATGCTTTTCGGTGATTTAACCAGGGTTGGAAATATAGCGTCACTAATACATGAGGCGGGACATCTGGATGACCTCAACCCTGATAAAAATCCCCAGTGGGCGCTGGAAGTGGCCAGGGCAAAAATTGCGGTTTCAGGATTACCCAATTTCTTTAGTAGGGAAAGGGTGGTTAGGCCCAGGGAGGGAGCTTTGGATTTGGAGGCCGAAAGGAATGCCTGGGCTTTTGCGCTAAGGAGGCTTAAACCGTTTTTTGATGAGACAAAGGATTACTTTGATAATGACGCAATTTTGCAGTTGGTACACAGGAGTTCTTTAAAAACTTACTCGGATGATATAGAAAAAGACTTGGTCAAGGTCTAATTGTCTGGGTGTTATGCTTTAAAAAAGCCGACCACAAGGATCAGCTGTTTTTAAAAGCGCGCCCGGAGGGATTCGAACCCCCGACCTAATGGTTAGAACCCACTTGCTCTATCCACTGAGCTACGGGCGCATACATGGAATTATAACTTACAGGCTCACTTATTTAAAGTTTCCGGGGTTTTGGGAGTAATTTCAGATTCTTCTATAATTTTCTCCCGCATAACTTCTTCCATTTCATCTATCTCGGGATTGATTTTTTCAAAGACTTCCAGGTATTTGGTGGGGTTATGGATTAAATAAAGGTCAAGGTACTTGATCCGCCTCTGATCCAAAAAGGTAATTGTTCCGAAATTGAGCAGTTTCCCAAAGAGCCCCTGGTTGACACTGCAATATCTGATGTGATCCATGGAGAAGCGCTCAATTTTTCTGAAAATAACGCCCTTTTTGTGGACTAAATACTGCGGGGAGAGCTCATAGTAATCATTTACCCACTGCAGGACAGAATAGATGGTGGTAATAACCAGAACCGCAAAAACAGCCAGTAAAACAACCAGACTAAAAACGGATTTAAGTATAATATCGACACCGGCGGAAAAGTTAACTAATAAAAGATAAGAAATTAAGAGAACCGATACTGCTAAAACATCCAAAAAGACAAGCTGGATCATCAGAATTGATATGGAAGGCCTAATGTTCAGGTGGCTGACGGAGATTTTTTCATCTCCTGATGTTTCCATTGTCTGCGACTTAATTTTAGATCAAAAAAAATTAAAAAGGAAGCGATATTTGGGTTAGGCGGCATAGATGTATTAAAATAGCGTGTGATGGTCAG
>CAYTPB010000082.1:0-3174 GCA_964439785.1 uncultured Gammaproteobacteria bacterium | reverse complement strand
AGCTTTAGGCATGCTTGGTCTTTTTACCCAACCCTCAAAATCTCCTTCAATGGCACCAACTAAAATTACCCCGCCACTTGTCAGAGCCCGGTTTAAACTTTTTAACACCTTTTCTGTCTCAGATTTCTTAATATGAATTAAGGATGTGTAAATCCAGGCCCCGTCAAAAGAATCATTTGGAAGTTTTAGCTTCCTCATATCTTCTAAAATTGACTCAAATCCCAGCCGCCGCGTCCGGTTAACCATTCCTCTGGAGGCGTCAACACATATTACCTCCAGGTTTCTTTGCCTGAGCAATATGGCATCCCTTCCGGGGCCGCTTCCTATATCAATTACCTTCTTGCCAGGTAAATTTTTAGCAAATTGATCAATCACGGAAGGCGGAAATAAATCCCAGAATTCAGCTGTTTCCTCGTCGTAAGTTTGGTGAAACTTGTCATATGCAGAAACGGTTGGATTCTCACTCATAAAGTCTTTATATCATTTTCGGTTTATTTTTGCTTGCTGCAGAAAAAACTAACATATTTAGATTATTCTGACAATCTAAACGCATTAGTGTTGTTTGCAGAAAGTCAAGGGATGTGTTAGACTGGTGAGCGTGGCTACAAAAAAAACTTCAGAATACGGCGCTAAAGAAATCCAGGTTTTAGAGGGCTTGGAACCTGTCAGAAAACGCCCGGGAATGTATGTCGGTTCAACCGATGAGCGCGGCCTCTGGGTGATGATCAAAGAGATCATCGATAATAGCGTTGACGAAGCTCTGGCAACTTACGCCAAAAATGTCTGGATTGCCCTCCATAAGGATAACTTTGTGACCGTGGCGGACGACGGACGGGGAATTCCCCCGGATATCCACCCGGCTACCGGTAAATCGGCCCTGGAAGTGGCAATGACGGTTCTGCACGCCGGGGGAAAATTCGGCGAAGGCGCTTATAAGGTTTCGGGAGGATTGCACGGAGTCGGTTCTTCAGCTGTTAACGCTTTGTCGGAATTTATGAGGGTGGAAACCAAAAGGGGGGGCAAGGTTTATTTCCAGGAATATGTCCGGGGCAAGCCAAAGTTTAACGTCAGGGAGATTAAAAAAGAAGATGCACCCAAGGAGTATACCTATTATTTCCCCTGGACATCCCGCTCCGGCGTCAGGACAACTTTCAGGGCAGATCCTGATATCATGACGGTTATTGAACCCAAACTGGATACGGTTTTAAAGCAGGTTAAAAACCGGGCGTATCTGGTGGCAGGTTTATCGTTCCATATTTATGACGAGAGGACAGATAAGGAAGTTAATTATTATTTTGATTCGGGAATTGTGGCGCTGATTAAGCACATCAATAAAAATAAAGCCACAATTAATGCGCCAATTTATCTTCACCGCTCACTCAATGATGTTGATGTGGAGGTGGGAATCCAGTACACAGACTCTTTAACCTCCAACGTGGAGTCTTACGCCAACGTCCAGTCAACGCAGGACGGCGGCACCCATCTGACCGGATTTAAAATGGCGCTAACCCGGGCGATCAACGATTACGCCAGGAAAAACGGCTACTTAAAGGAAAAGGATGAGAATTTAACCGGCGAGGATACCCTGGAGGGGTTAACCGCGGTGGTGGCGATTAAAATGGACTCGGAGCAGCTCCAGTTTGAATCCCAAACCAAGGATAAATTAGGCAATGCCGAGGTGGGGCCGCTCGTTTCCCAGGTGACTAAAGAAGGTCTTGATATGTTCTTTGAAGAAAATCCATCTGAAGCCAGGAGAATTATTGAGAAGGTTTTGCTTGCGTCCCGGGCCAGGATGGCTGCCAGGGCCGCCAAAGATGCCGTTATCAGGAAAGGGGCGCTGGAGGGGATGACACTGCCGGGAAAGCTGGCCGACTGCCAGGAAAAGGATCCTTCACAATCCGAAATTTACATTGTCGAGGGCGACAGCGCCGGAGGCAGCGCCAAGATGGGGCGTGACAGAAAAACACAGGCAATTTTGCCGTTAAAAGGGAAAATATTAAACACCGAGCGGGCCAGATTGGACAAGATTTTAGAGTTTGAAGAAATTAAGGCCCTGGTAATTGCCCTGGGTACCGGGATAGGTGATACAATAGATTATTCTAAAGCCCGGTACCACCGGATTATTTTAATGACAGATGCCGACGTTGATGGCTCTCATATTAGGACACTTCTTTTAACCTTCTTTTTCAGGTACATGCCCGAGTTAATCACCAAAGGCTATATCTATATTGCCCAGCCGCCGCTTTTTAAGGTGCAAAAAGGCAAGGATGTAAGCTATGCCTACTCCGATTCCGAAAGGGATGAAATTTTAAAAAGATTAAGCGGAGGAAAATTAGTAATTGAGGCAATTGCTGAAGCCGAGGGCGAGGGAGAGGCTGTACCAGCGGAAGGCAAAAAACCCTCGGGAATAATCATCCAGCGTTACAAAGGTTTGGGGGAGATGAACCCCGACCAGCTTTGGGAAACCACCATGAACCCGGAAAGCAGAGTGTTGAAGCAGGTAGCGGTTGAGGATGCGGCGTTAGCTGATGAAATCTTTAATATGTTAATGGGTGATGAAGTCCCTCCCCGGAAAAGATTCATCCAGACCCATGCCAAACAGGCAGTGCTGGACGTCTAGGAGTATAATTTCGGATATGATTATTGAAAGAGCCCGGGTGCCTCTTAACCAGTGGACCGATTTGGCGGAGATAACCGGTAACGGCGCTAAAATTAAACAACGGGAATTTGTTTTGGAAGAGGGCGGGGGAGCGCTTGGCCTTTTGAGGTTTCCACCCATCAATCATATAGTGGGTTTTGGCAGACTGCCATTTTTGACTTATTATTTTGACGGATTGAATGGCCGGGAGTTAAGCAAAATGGAGGCGGATGAACTCTTTAATAACCAAGACTCAAAAGTAGAACTGCAAGCCTTTACGGAAAAATACGGTTTATACCTTAAGTTATCGTATAACTCAAAAGCAGATATACTGAAAAGGTCTGATCCCCAACCCTGGTTCAACTACCAAACGGGGAACAAAAACTGGAGCGTAGTGACTACGGATTCCGGTTTGGCTATTTCTAGAATTAAGGTTTTGGTTGGAGAAGTTTCAGATCAGGAAATTCAAAAAATCCTCGGCCCAAATTGATTACTCCTTAATCTTCCTTTAGAATACTCATATGCATGTTCACTTT
>CAYTPB010000081.1:0-3199 GCA_964439785.1 uncultured Gammaproteobacteria bacterium | reverse complement strand
AATTAGGGAAAGTTCAAAATCATGAGGCCCGTAGTTACCAACGATCCGGTTTTGGTCTATTATGGCAATATAGTTATCATCGGGCGGTATCGAAGGCAGGTTATAAGCAAATTGCCTATGAGTTAGATGCGGCCTGACCTCGCCGGACGCGGTTATAACCACGTCCTGCGGAATTGACTGCAGGACTTTTTCAAAATCTATATCATCCTTGTCCACCTGATAGGTCAAACACCAACAGGAAGGGGAGACTGGTAAAGGGCCATAGTGGTAATCCATTCTGGCGGCCGATACCAAGAGGGCCAGGGAAATCAAAAGCAATGCGCCGTTTGTTAAAGCGGTGCGGTTGAAATTTTTCCTTATTTTTTCTGTTATTTTAGAGATAAAAAAACCGATGTATTTCAAGCCGAAAATGGTGGAGATAGCTAAGCCGGGGATGATGCCGCTGTCATAATGCAATGTGATTGTCTGCATTAAAGAATTTGTACTTAAAATATTTATTAAAAGCTCGGGAAATGCCATTAAAAGCCAGGGCAAACCCAGCAGGGGCAAAAATCCAAACGGCTTAAGCAGTAAAGTATAATAATCCAAAGCCGTCGGGTAAGTGGAGTCGGTTTTGACCAGGTTAAGCAGATCGGGGAAGTTATATTGGCTCAAATCGTCTATTACCGGTTTATACCAGTCGTTGAACGCCCAATGCTGGCCGTTCAAGTTAAAGTGCGGAATAACCACAAATACCATTGCCAGAAACCAGACAATACCGATCAAAAAAGACGTTAATCCTGTTTTTCTGTTCCCCAGAAAGATGGCAGATAAAAGCCCCATGGCCGCCAAAAAAAGCGAGATTTCTTCTTTGGTAATTAGGGCTAAAACAAAAAAAGCCCAATACCATTTCCAGTTTTTAGAGTAGGTGAAATAGAAAGCGGATAAAAGCAGGGGGATTGCCAGAGCTACGCCATGGAAGTCATAAATATTTATCCATTGCATCCCCGGGTTCAGTAAAAATACGGCCGATAAGACTACAGCAATGAATTTATTTCCCAGGACCTTGCGGGATAAAAGGTAAACCGGTATAGCCCCCAACCCCAGAAAAATTGACTGGGCGATTAAAAGCATCCTGACGTTATCCCAGATCAGGTAAAGCGGCGCTAAAAAAATCAGGATAAAGTCGGCATGGATACTTAACCGGGAAACATTCCCGTCTCCGGTAGTTAGCATAAAGAAATGACCGTGAAGGGTATTCCAGATCGTCTGGTCCATATTCGCCAAATCAAAGTTTGAAGCAAAAGCATTATGTCTGATTATGGAAAGAGTGCTGAGGGTTGAAATATAGCTGACAACCAAAACCAACAGGATAATTAAGTCCCAATGCTTAAAAACTTTTTTAAAGCCTGAGAAGATTAGCTCTTTTTGTTTAACCATAGCCCAACCCAATAAGTTTATTGCTTCCACGGCAATAATTACTAATCTGGACACCAATGCTATTAAGACAGCCCGGCCCGGCCCCATAACAGCGCCAAGTAAAATTACCAAAGCCCCTTCCCTCACACCCAACCCCATTGGGGTAACCAGGCTTAAATATCCTGCCAGCCAGGCTAGTATCGGTAAGGAGACCAGAAGCCAGAAATTATCAGGGGTAAAGTTTGAGATTAGAATAAAAGTTCCAAATCCGAAAAATGCCCAGGCCATAAATTGGAGGATTAAAGCGGCAAAAAGATCTGCTGACAGGAGAAAATTATCCGGCAGCTGCGTAATCTGGGACAGAAGAGGTTTAAGTTTTTTTCCAAATAAAACTGTTAGCAAGACTAATAAAGTTGCTATGGACAAAACCAGCGGGATATCTAAAAGGCCAAGTCTTTGGCTGCTGAAACCTATGGCTGGCAGAGAGCAGAGGAAAGTAACCGTAATGAGCATAACCATTTCGATAGCCAGAGAAAACAGGGTTGTTTGTTTGGGTATGCCCTTCCTGCCGGCCAGTACAACCCGGCTGGCGAAAGACCAGATGTTGCCGGGCAGGTATCTGGCCGATTCACCTAAAAACCAGACGGCCAGACTGTCTTTTAATTCCAGCTTCCGGTTTAAGCTTCGCATGATAAAATGCCATGACAGCGGCCTTAGGTACAGGTAAGCCAAATAAAACAGGGCTGACAATATCAAAGAATTTATGGATAGCAGAAGCAGGGAAGAAACAATCTGGGTAAAGTAGCTCAAAAAAATTCTTAGGATGAAAAAGGTTGTTAAAATTAAAACCAAAACCCCTAATGCTTTCTTAAACAAAAGCTTTTTAGTCGGTTTCATAGTCTATAGGCGGTTGGTCATCTGTTCTGGGGCGGCTGACAATCATCTCGGCTATTAAACCCGTTGACAGGAGTTGCAATCCTGCCACAATCAGAAGAACCGACAGTATCAGGAGAGGACGGCGGGAGATTGAATATCCCATAAAGTGGAGTACGGAGAGGTACACTCCAAAGATAATACCGAAAAAAATTCCCAAAAACCCCAGCATGCCGAATAAATGCAGGGGGGTTTTGCTATAGGAGCCCAGGTAGGCTACGGTTACAAGGTCTAATAAACCTTTTATTCTACCGCTCCAACCATATTTGGTTTTACCATATTTCCTCTCATGGTGGATGATTGGAATTTCCGTCACTTTAAAACCGCTCTGGCTGGCCAAAACCGGAATAAACCGGTGCAGCTGGCCGTAAAGGTGCAGTTCTTTAACCACCTGAAGCTTCATTATCCTAAATCCGGAATTGAAATCATGAAGGGGGAGACGGGATATTTTTTGCTCTATGAAGTTAAAGGCTTTGGAAGGCAGGGTTTTAGAGATCGGGTCGTGCCTTTCCTTTTTCCAGCCTACCACCAAATCAAACCCCTCATCGAGTTTTTTCAGTAGATTGGGGATATTCTCCGGACCATCTTGCAAGTCCGCATCCATTGTAATGATTATTTTGCCTGAGGCCTTTTTAAATCCCTGGTTTAAAGCGGCCGCTTTGCCCAGGTTTTTCCTAAAGCTGATTATCCGGACACTTTTATCGCTACTTCTTATTTCTTTTAAAATTTTAAGGGAATCATCGGTGGAACCGTCGTCTATAAAAATAATTTCATAGCTTCTTATTCCGGCTCCCTTTAGCGAAGTGGTGAGCTGGCCATAAAGTTCTTTTAGGCTCTCGGACTCGTTTAACAAAGGTATGACCAGGCT
>CAYTPB010000080.1:0-3226 GCA_964439785.1 uncultured Gammaproteobacteria bacterium | reverse complement strand
GCCATAGCCGGTATCACCCTCTCCAGCCTTTTTGGTTTTAAATCGGCCGAAGCGTTTTACCTTGGGGTCGGGCTGTCATTTTCCTCCACCGTAGTGGTGGTTAAAATGCTTTTGGAAAAAGATGACCTAAACTCCCTTTACGGCAAACTAGCCCTGGGGATTACCCTGCTGGAAGATTTAGTGGCGGTTTTGCTGTTGATGCTTTTATCGGTCAAAAGCTCGATTTTTAACCTCAGCACATCGGGCAGTTTGCCCTTAATTACTTTTGTTGCCAAAGGGGCCTTATTGCTTGCACTGGCTTTTATATTTTCAAAATATGTTTTGACTAAAATATTTGCGGCTGTCTCAGACTCTGCCGAACTGCTTTATGTGACGGCCCTGACCTGGTGTTTTATCTTCATCTCCATCTCGGTGCTTTTGGGGTTTTCCCTGGTCATCGGTGCCTTCTTAGCCGGTGTGGCACTGGCTTCCTCACCCTTTCATTTCCATATCAGCAGCCGGATCAAGCCCCTGCGCGACTTTTTCATAGTCTTATTTTTTGTCTATCTGGGTTCAAAAGTCAGTTTTGACTTGCTTTTGCCCAATCTGCCCCTGATTTTAATCTTTACCGCTTACGCCTTGCTTATAAAACCGTTTATTTTTTCACTTTTACTGGGAATTTTTGGTTTCCGGAAGCATACCATCTTCCAGTCGGCCATAACTTTGGGCCAGATCTCAGAGTTTTCATTGATCGTCCTGCTTTTTGGCGTCAAAATGGATTTGATCAGCCAAAGTTCCCTGACCGTCATGGCCTTCACCGTTGTTTTGACTATAATTTTATCCTCATCCATCATTACCCATTCCCGGAAAATTTACTCAAAACTGCGGCCCTTCCTGGAGTTTTTTGAGAGAAAAGACAGCTTTATTTATCTGGAAAAAAGGCTGGAGAGTTTGCCTGAAGACCATGTGGTTTTGGTCGGGGCCGGCCAGATCGGCACTCCGATGGTGGATTTTTTCCAGAAGGAAAAAATCCCTTTTGTGGTGCTGGATTTTGACCCCAAAATTGTTGAAAGGTTAACCGCTAAAAACTTGAACGCCATCTACGGGGACATCAGCGATCCCGAAGTTTTAGAAAACCTCAATTTAGAGCGCGCCAAGCTGGTCATCTCAACCGCCACCGATCCGGACGATACCAAAACCCTTCTGTCGGAGCTTAAGCGGAGAAAATCCGGGGCGGTAGTTGTGGTCAGGGTGGGCAAGGAAAAGGAGATTGCCGAGATGAGGAGAAGGGGAGCGGATTACGTGGTTTTGCCGGAAAATGTCTCGGCCGACTTTCTGGTTTCCCAGCTTAAATCCCACTGGCCGGAAGTCCGGTTTTCACATTTGGATTGACACGCATTTTAGTGGACTTTAAGATATAATATATCCAACCTAGAAAGGAGGAAATAGCGGCATGGCCCAGGGCACTGGATTTTTCAAAGGAGAAAAAAAGAAAAAGAAAAAAAATGAGCAGAATAAATCTCTTTCTTTTGCGCCTGTTTTTACTCCGCCTTCAATAATCAAAAAAGGCAAAGATAATTATTAAGTAAAGTTAACAGCTCAAAGCTGGCAGAAAAGCTAAAAAAGACGGAAGAAAGGACCTGTTAAGAGTGTTCAAACGCTCTAAACGTAAATTAAAACCGTTTTTAAGCCGTACTAAACCCTCAGCCAAACTGGCTATCTTAGCTTTAGGTTTATTGGCTTTTTTTATAATTTCGGGGAAGATGGTTATTTTTATAGCCGATTTATCCAAACCTTTTTCCAAAGATATCCTGACCGAGAAAAGATATACCTGGGATGGCAAGACATCAATCAACGTTGCCATAAAATCCTCATCAGTCGCTGTTTTAAATTACGACCCGCTGGATAAAAAGGTAGTGGTAATGAAAATTCCGGATGACACTTATTTTGATTTGCCAAAAGATATGGGAGAGTGGAGGGCGGGGGCAATTTATGATTTGGGCCAGGAGGAAAAACCCCCGGTCGGCTCTGAGCTATTAAAAAAGTCGCTTTCCAAACTGCTCGGCCTGCCGATAGACGGCTTTATTACCTTAAAAGGGGATGCCGGCGCCACCCCCGTTAATAAACTGGTTGATTCCTTAAGGGGCAACCCGCTTCAAACAATCAGCTTTATGAAGAAGATGGAAACCGATTTAACCCCGCTCGAGACCTTCAGCCTGCTGCGGGATTTAAGTTCGGTCAGGCCCGATAAAATCTCGGTGGTGGATATCTCCCAGTCAGATATTACCAAAAGCACCCTCCTGCCCGATTCGTCCCGGGTTTTGGGCGTAGACAGCGTCAAATTGGACCTGTTTGTCCGGAAGGAAATGGCCGATCCTTCCATTGAAAACGAGGGCAAATCAATCGCCATCTTTAACGCCACCACCCATCCCGGCCTGGCGCTTCAGGCCAGCAGGGAGGTGACAAATCTGGGCGGGAATGTTATCTTTACAGCCACAACGGATCAGGAATTGCCCCAATCGATTATCGTTTACTCCGGAAAGAGTATAACCGGTGACCGGCTGGCCCAAATCTATGCCCCGCAGTGTTTGCCCGGGAAATGCCAAAGCACTGATCCGAAGATAACTTCCTCAAGGGCGGATATTAACATCGTTTTAGGGGAAGATTACTTTAAAGGACTTTAAGTGATCTTTATTTGGATATTTTTAATCATCATTGTTTCCGCAGCCTCTTATTATTTGGCCAAAAGGTCGCTCAGGCATTACCTGGAGACGCCCGATACCAATATTCCTTACAGTGTTTTTTTAATTCAAAGCCCCTCTTTGTTTGACAGTGCTTTTTTAGAGGATTTAGCCTCTAAAAACCAGGGTTTGGATTTAATTTTTTCCTTTGAAAGGTTATACAAAGGCCATATGAGCGCCCTGATAATTTATGGCCCCCGGGACCTTTTAAAAAACTTCCCCCAATTAAATTTACTGGAGCTTGAAGATTATACCGAAAAACAGGATATATCCCGGGTTTTAGCCTGGGAGCTGCGGCTGCGGAAAAGTTTAACTGCCAGACAAAAAGAATCCAGGATGGAGCCTAAATTTTTATCCGGCCTCAAACTTTCTCCCGATGACCAGGTTTATTACCAAATCGTTTGCCAGCACCTAAGGCGGGAGAAAAAAGCCTTAAGCTTTCAGGTCCATATGAGAATTGCGGTGATAGCCGGAGACCCCTCAAAGCGCGCCTCTCTGGCCAAGGA